>DATDBI010000236.1:0-31481 GCA_036524915.1 Lysobacter sp.
TTCGCAGTACCTCAAGGTTGGCCAGGAAGTCGAAGCCAAGATCATCGGCACGGACCGCAAGGGCCGTTCGATGCAGCTGTCGATCAAGGCCAAGGACGAAGCCGATCAGCAGGAGGCGCTGGCGGATTACAACCGTTCGTCCACGTCCGATGCTTCCAGCGGCACGACCAAGCTGGGCGCGCTGCTGCGCGAGCAGCTGGGCAACAAGTCCGAGTAATACTGCGGTAGCGCGCTCGCATCGAGCGTGATCCCGCAGCGTTGTACGCAGTACCGCGAAGGCGGTCCGGCTTGTCCGGACCGCCTTCCTTCTAAGCCCGAGCCGTCGCGAGAAACCGTTCCAGCCATGACAAAATCCGAGCTCATCGAGATCCTTTCGCAACGTCAGGCCCACCTGAAGGGCGAAGACGTGGATCTGGCGGTGAAAGCACTGCTCGAGATGATGGGCGGATCGCTGTCGGGCGGAGAGCGGATCGAGATCCGCGGATTTGGCAGTTTCTCCCTGCATTACCGTCCGCCGCGCCTGGGTCGCAATCCCAAGACCGGCGAGTCGGTTGCGCTTCCCGGCAAGCACGTACCGCACTTCAAGCCTGGCAAGGAACTGCGCGAGCGCGTCAGCGGCGTGGTGCCGCTGGACGAAGCCGACTGAGACCGTGCCGGTCTGCATCACCCGGCCCTCGCGGCCTACTCAACAATGCTGTCAGGCCCTAAGCTACTGCTGATCATCGCGGTCAACCGGAGGCTGCATGCGCCTGATTCGTCTGTTAATTGCCATTGCCTGCCTCGCCGTCGGTGCCACCATCGGCGCGCTCAATCGTGCGCCTGTCCTGATCGATCTGGGTTTCGCGCGCCTGCCGAGCAATCTGGGCGTGGCCCTGATCGTGGCGCTGCTGTTGGGCGTCTTGATCGGCGGCCTGGCCATCAGCGCCAGCGTGGTCCTGCCTTTGCGGCGTCGCCTTGCGCGCGCGCAACGCCAGATGCCTTTGGCCGCTTCACCCACCACTTCGTCCGGGGCATGACGCATGGCGTTCATCAGTGAGTGGTTCTGGTTCTTCCTCCTGCTGCCGATCGCTGCGGTCAGCGGCTGGATCATCGGTCGCCGTGGCGGGGAGCGTCATAGCGACACCCAGGTCAGTCGCCTGTCGACGACGTATTTCCGCGGCCTCAATTACCTGCTCAACGAGCAGCCGGACAAGGCCATCGAGCTGTTCCTGCATATCGCCGAGCTCGACAAGGACACCTTCGAGACGCAGGTCGCGCTTGGTCATCTGTTCCGCCGTCGCGGCGAAGTCGACCGCGCGATCCGCCTGCACCAGGCGCTGGTGCAGCGCCCGGGATTGAGCGACCAGCAGCGCGTCCAGGCGCTGCTTGCGCTGGGCGAGGACTACATGCGCTCTGGCCTGCTGGATCGTGCCGAGACAGTGTTCAGCGATCTTGTCGCGCTCGACATGCGCGCGCCGCTGGCATTGCGGCACCTGATTGGCATTTACCAGTCCGAGCGCGACTGGGACAAGGCGATCGAGAACGCGCGTCGATTCGAAGAAGCGACCGGCGAGCCCATGGGCAAGCTGATTGCGCAGTTCGAATGCGAGCTGGCAGAGCGCCACCGCGCCGCCGGCGATATCGATGCCGCGCAGGCGGCGGTCAAACGTGCCTACGAGGCCGACGCCAACTCGGTTCGCGCCGGCATGATCGAAGGCAGGCTCGAAGTCGAGGCGGGCAATGACGCCGGCGCAATCCGCGCGTTCGAGCGTGTTGCCCGGGTCGATCCCGATTATTTGCCGGAGATCCTGCCGCCGTTGCTGGCCAGTTATGAGCGGGTCGGAGACCCGCCTGGCGCGCATGCGTTCCTGGCCGAGATGACCGAGCACTACCGCGGCATCGCGCCGGTGCTGGCCCTGACCCGCATGGTCGAGCAGGAAGAGGGCGTGCCTGCCGCGCGTGCCTACCTGGCGCGGCAGCTGAAAGACCGTCCGTCCGTGCGCGGCGAGGCGGCGCTTATCGACCTGACCCTTGCCGAAGGTGCGGATCCGGCGGCGACGCTGCACGACCTCAAGCACATCACCGATCAGCTGCTCGTCCGCAATCCCAGCTACCGCTGCAACCGTTGCGGGTTCGGCGCGCGCAGCCACCATTGGCAATGCCCGAGCTGCAAGGAATGGGGAACGATCAAGCCGCTGCTGAACTACGCGGTGGTCTGAAAGATGCTGCAGTGGTTGCTGGTCTATTTCTGCATCGGCATTGCCGGCACCTGGCTTGCGCGCCGCTATGCGATCAAACAGTCGCTGATCGATCAGCCCGGTGAGCGGCGCAGCCATGACGTCGCCACGCCGCGCGGCGGTGGCATCGCCATCGTGATCGCAACGCTGGTCGCGGCTTGCGCCCTCGCACTGCACCGCCCGGTTGATGCCCCCTTGCTGGCTGCGTTCGGTGTGGGGTTGTTGCTGGTCGCCGCGGTAGGTTGGCTGGACGACCATCGGCCGCTTTCACCATGGTGGCGATTGTTTGTGCACGCCTTGGCCGCAGCATTGTTTGGACTGGCCGTGGCCGATGTGTACCAGTCGCCATGGTTAGGCGTTTGCGCGTTTGTCGCCTCGATCGTCCTGACCAACGTGTGGAATTTCATGGACGGCATCAACGGGCTGGCGGTGAGTCAGGCGGCCCTGGTTGCCGCCGGGCTGGGTGCCATGGCCGGTGGCAGCTGGGGATTGTTGGGCGTGGCCATGGCGGCGGCATGCCTCGGGTTCCTGCCGTTCAATTTCCCCAGGGCGAGAATTTTTCTCGGTGACGTCGGAAGCGGGGCCATGGGATTCTGCCTCGCGGCGCTGGCTGTGGTTGCAGGCGCCCGGCTCGGGACGCGTTCCTGGGTCGTGCTGTTGCCGTTGTCGGTGTTCCTGGTCGATGCCGGCCTGACCCTGCTCAGGCGCCTGCTTCGCGGTGAGCGGTGGTGGACCCCGCATACCCAGCATGCCTACCAGGTCTGGGCGCGTCGCTCGGGTCACAACCGGGTCACGCTTGCCTATGCGGGGGCGACCGCAGTGGCCCTCATCACGGCTTTTTGGCTCGCGTCACACCCTGATCTGGCCTTCATCACCGGTATCACACTCGCGTGGTATACCTGCTGCGCTTTTTTATGGGTCGGGTTGCAGAAGGCCGGGACGTTCCGGGCACCGACTTCAAATTGATTCAGATTGGCATTCAGAAGAGGGCACGGAATGAGCTCATGGCGTGATCGATGGAAAAGTGGCCTGCCGCGGCTGGCGGTGGTCGCTCACGATCTCGCGATGGTGTGGGTGGTTTGGCAAGCCCTGCATCGCCTGCGCTGGGGTATTGAAGCCAATGCGCCCGCCATTCCGCTCTGGTCGGCCGAGATCGCTCTAGTGCTTGCGGCCCAGGGGCTGGTGTTCTGGCAAGTAGGCCTCTATCGCGGCCTGTGGCGATTCGCTGGCGTCCCCGACCTGTGGAATATCCTGAAGGCGTCGATCCTGGGGCTGTTCGCGATCGTGCTCGGTCTGTTCCTCTACAACAGGCTCGACAGCGTGCCGCGTACGGTGTTGGTGCTTTACCCGCTCGTGCTCATGGGCATGCTCGGTGCGCCGCGATTGATGTATCGCGCGTGGAAAGACAGCCGCATGGATGCATTCGGCGGTGCCTCGGTTCGCATCCTCATCCTCGGTGCCGGTCACGCCGGCGAAGCGCTGGTTCGCGACCTGCGTCGCTCGGGTACCTACCAGCCGGTGGGCTTCCTCGATGACGCGGCACGCCTGCGTGGCAGCAAGGTGCAGGGCGTGCCGGTGCTCGGACGGGTCCAGGACGTCGCCGAGATCGCGCGCGAGACCGCGGCCAAGCTGCTGGTCATCGCCATGCCGTCGGCCGACGCCAACGCCCTGCAACGCGTGGTGGTTTCCTGCGAACGCACCGGCCTGCCATTCCGCATGGTGCCCAAGCTGCAGGATGTGCTGGAGGGACGTTCGTTGCCGGGTGAGCTCAAGGAGGTCGCGATCGAGGACCTGCTGGGCCGCAAGCCGGTGATGCCGGACTGGAAAGCGATCCGGGCATGGCTCGGTGCGCGCTCGGTGCTGGTCACGGGCGCAGGCGGATCCATCGGCTCGGAGCTGTGCCGGCAGTGCGCGCGCCACGGCGCTCGCCGCATCGCCCTGATCGAGATCGATGAACTTGCATTGACCACGACCGAAGCCGCGCTTCGCCGTGATTTCCCGGACCTGGAGTACATCGCCATCCTCGGCGACTGCGGCGATCCGGCCGTGATCGCGTATGCCCTTGGGCGTGCCGAGCCCGATGCGGTGTTCCATGCTGCTGCCTACAAGCAGGTGCCGCTGCTCGAACTGCAGCTGCGCGAAGCCGTGCGCAACAACGTGCTGTCGACCGAGACCGTTGCGCGCGCATGCCGTGGCGCCGGCGTCGGCACGTTCGTGCTGATCTCCACCGACAAGGCGGTCGATCCGGTCAATGTGCTGGGTGCGACCAAGCGCCTGGCCGAGATGTCCTGCCAGGCTCTGGCGGACCAGCGCTCGACCCGTTTCGTCACCGTGCGCTTCGGCAACGTGCTCGATTCGGCCGGCAGCGTGGTACCGCTCTTCCGCGAACAGATCCGTGCCGGCGGGCCGGTGACGGTCACCGATCCGGAAGTCACCCGCTTCTTCATGACGATTCCGGAGGCGTGCCAGCTGATCCTGCAGGCGTCGGCGATCGGTTCCCACGAGGCCATCTATACCCTCGACATGGGCGAGCCCGTGCCGATCCGCCTGTTGGCCGAGCAGATGATCCGTCTGGCCGGCAAGCATCCCGGCCGCGACATCGCCGTGGTCTATACGGGCCTTCGCCCCGGCGAGAAGTTGCACGAGACGCTGTTCCACGCCGACGAGCGTTATCGCCAGACCGCCCATCCGAAGATCCTGCAGGCCGAGCCGCGCAGCGTGTCGTCCGCGCACATCGAGAACGCGGTGTCGCAGTTGCGCGACGCATCGGTCCGATATGACCTCGAAGCTCTCGGTCACCTGCTTCGAAGCGCGGTTCCCGAATTCCAGCCGGTCGGTGCACACCCGGACTATCAGGAATCGGCGACCGTGGTGGCGTTTCCCGCACGTAATGCAAGGAAGATTTGATGTCGGTTCGGATTCGCAAGGCTGTTTTTCCGGTGGCAGGTCTGGGCACACGTTTTCTTCCCGCGACCAAGACCGTTCCCAAGGAAATGCTGCCGATCATCGATCGGCCATTGATCCAGTACGCCGTTGACGAGGCAGTGGAAGCCGGTTGCGATACGTTGGTGTTCGTCACCAACCGCTACAAGCACGCCGTGGCCGATTACTTCGACAAGGCCTACGAACTCGAACAGAAGCTCGAGCAGAGCGGCAAGACCGAACAGCTGGAGCTGATCCGCAACGTTCTGCCCAAGGGCGTGCGCGCCGTGTTCGTGACCCAGGCCGAAGCACTCGGGCTCGGTCATGCCGTGCTGTGCGCGAAGCCGGTGATCGGCGACGAACCCTTCGCGGTGCTGTTGCCGGACGACCTGATCTGGAACCGCGGCCCGGGCGCGCTGACGCAGATGGCCGATGCCGCGCAGGCCTCGGGTGCAAGCGTGATCGCCGTGCAGGACGTGCCGCGGGACCAGACCGGCAGCTACGGCATCGTGGCCACCGATGCATTCAATGCCCGCCAGGGTCGCATCAACGCGATCGTCGAAAAGCCGCAGCCCGATGTTGCACCGAGCACGCTGGCGGTGGTCGGCCGGTATGTGCTCAACCCGCGCATCTTCTCGCTGCTGGAAACGACGACGCCGGGCGCCGGTGGCGAGATCCAGCTGACCGACGCGATCGCCGCACTGCTGAAGGAAGAGGCGGTAAACGCCTACCGCTTCAAAGGCACCAGATTCGACTGCGGCACGCACATCGGTCTGATCGAGGCGACCATCCGCTATGCGCTCGATCACGAGAAGCTCAGCGACTCCGCGCGCCAGTTGATGCAGAACGCCCTGGCCGAACTGGGCGTCGAAGAACTCAGTTGAGTTCGCAAGGTCGTACGGAGCGACGCCGGGCATGAGCGGGCAGGGCACCATCACCTGGGGCGAGTTCGAGAAGGTGATGCTCTGCGCCGGCACCGTGCAGCGTGTCGAGGCGTTCCCGGAGGCGCGCAAGCCCGCCTGGAAGCTGTGGGTCGATTTCGGCCCGCACGGGCTGCGCAAGACCAGCGCCCAGATCAAGGACCTGTACGAACCTGCGGACCTGGTCGGCAGGCAGATCGTCGGCGTGATCAACTTCCCGCCCAAGCAGGTCGGGCCATTCGTGTCCGAATTCCTGCTGACGGGATTTCCGACCGCGGAGGGCGTGGTGATCACCACCATTGAACGCCCCGTACCTGACGGTACTCGCCTGGCCTGAGGTTTGCGTCCGGCCATGAATGCAAAACGGGCAGCCGATGGGCTGCCCGTTTCGTTTACGCCGACCCGCGATTTCAGAGCGCTTCGAAGATGCCCGCTGCGCCCATGCCGGTGCCGATGCACATCGTGACCATGCCGTACTTGAGCTGGCGACGACGCAGGCCGTGCACGATCGTGGCGGTGCGGATCGCGCCAGTGGCGCCGAGCGGATGGCCGAGTGCGATCGCGCCGCCGAGCGGATTGACCTTGGACGGGTCCAGGCCGGAATCGCGGATCACCGCCAGGGCCTGCGCGGCAAACGCTTCGTTGAGCTCGATCCAGTCCAGCTGGTCCTTGCTCAGGCCGGCCTGCTTGAGTGCCTTCGGGATTGCCGCGATCGGGCCGATGCCCATCACTTCCGGGCGCACGCCGGCCACAGAAAAGCTGACGAAGCGCGCCAGCGGGGTCAGGCCGTAGTCCTTGATCGCCTGCTCGGACGCGAGCAGCACGGCACCTGCGCCATCGCTCATCTGCGAGCTGTTGCCTGCGGTCACGCTGCCGCCGAACTGGGCGTTGCGGAACACCGGTCGCAGCTTGGCCAGGCCTTCAATGGAGGAATCCGGACGCGGACCTTCGTCGAACTCGACGATCGACTTGCGCACGCGAATGGCGTTGCCGCCGAGGTCGGGGATGCGCGAGATCACTTCGTACGGGCTGATCTCGGACTTGAACTCGCCGGCCTGGATTGCGGCAATGGCCTTCTGGTGCGAGGCCAGGGCGAAGGCGTCCTGGTCTTCGCGCGAGACCTTCCATTCCTCGGCGACCTTTTCGGCAGTGATGCCCATGCCGTAGGCGATGGCGACGTTCTCGTCCTTGGCGAAGACCTGCGGGCTCAGCGCGACCTTGTTGCCCATCATCGGCACCATCGACATCGATTCGGTGCCGCCGGCGAGCATCAGGTCGGAATTGCCCAGACGGATCTGGTCGGCCGCCATCGCCACGGCCTGCAGGCCCGACGAGCAGAAGCGGTTGATGGTCTGCGCAGCGATGGTGTTGGGCAGCCCGGCGAGCAGCGCGCCGATGCGCGCCACGTTCATGCCTTGCTCGCCCTCGGGCATGGCGCAGCCGATGATTGCGTCATCGATGCGGCCCAGGTCGATGCCCGGCGCCTGCGCGACAACCGAGCGCAGCACGTGGGCGAGCATCTCGTCGGGACGGGTGTTGCGGAAAACGCCGCGCGGCGCCTTGCCAACCGGCGTGCGGGTGGCGGCGACGATGTAGGCGTCCTGGATCTGCTTGGTCATTTGTCCAGCCTCTAGCTAGCAAAAACAATGGTGTTCGTGTGCCCGCGAAAGCGGGGATCAAGGGGCGATCAGTTCCGGAGCGGCTTGCCGGTCTTGAGCATGTGCGCGATGCGCTCCTGCGTCTTGGGCATCTGCGCCAGCGCGACGAAGTGCTCGCGCTCGAGCTTCAGCAGCCACTCTTCATCCACCAGCGCACCACGGTCGACTTCGCCGCCGCACATGACGGTGGCAATGCGGGTCGCGATCTCGTAGTCGTGCGGCGAGATGAAGCGGCCTTCGAGCATGTTCACCAGCATCATCTTGAAGGTGGCGATGCCGACGTCGCCGGCGACCTGGATGCGACGGGCGGGCAGGGGCGGGCGATACCCGGACTCAGCCAGCGCGCGCGCCTGCTGGCGGGCCACGTGCAGGAGCTCGAAGGCATTGAAGACGACACGGTCACTGTCGCGGGCGAGCTTGAGTTCGACGGCCTCGAAAGCCGAGGCCGACACCTTGCCCATCGCGACGCTCTCGAACGCGGTCTTGAGCTGGGCGAACACGTCGCCGCCCGGACCGGCAGCCTCGGAGGCGCGCACCGCGAACTCCTTCAGACCGCCGCCTGCCGGCAGCAGGCCGACACCGGCCTCGACCAGGCCGATGTAGCTTTCCAGCGCGAACACGCTGCGTGCCGAATGCATCTGGAACTCGCAACCGCCGCCCAGCGCCAGCCCGCGCACCGCCGATACCACCGGCACCAGCGAGTACTTGATGCGCTGGCTGGTCGCCTGGAAGTTGGCGACCATCGCCTCGAAGCCCTTGACGTCACCGGCCTGCAGCAGGCCCAGCGCACCGGCCAGGTCGGCACCGGCAGAGAAGGGTTCCTTCGGCTGCCAGATCACCAGGCCGGCGAAGTCACGCTCGGCGATGCCGACCGCTTCCTGCAGTCCATTGAGGACATGGTCGTTGACCGTGTGCATCTTGGTCTTGAAGCTGACGACGGCGATGTCGTCGCCCTCGTCGGCCCACATGCGGATGCCGTCGTTCTCGAACACCGTGCGGCCCTGCGAGAACTTCTCGCCCAGCAGCGGATCGGGGAAACGCTGGCGCGCATAGACCGGGTTTGTCGAGCGCGGCACATTGGCATTGCGGCCCGGGCTGAAGCTGCCTTCGGCCGAGTGCACGCCGTCGCGACCATCGAACACCCAGTTCGGCAGCGGCGCGGTGCTCATCGCCTTGCCGGCGACGATGTCCTCGGCGATCCAGTCGGCGACCTGCTTCCAGCCGGCGGCCTGCCAGCTCTCGAACGGGCCGAGCGACCAGCCGTAGCCCCAGCGCATGGCGAAGTCGATGTCGCGCGCGGTGTCGGCGATCGACTCCAGGTGATAGGCGCTGTAGTGGAACGCGTCGCGGAAGATCGCCCACAGGAACTGCGCTTGCGGGTGCGCGCTGGCGCGCAGCGCGGCGAACTTCTTCGCCGGGTCCTTTTCCTTCAGCAGGCCGGCCACTTCCGGGTCCAGCTCACCGGCCGAGGCACGGTAGTCCTGTGCCTTCAGGTCCAGCACCAGGATGTCCTTGCCGCGCTTGGTGTAGACGCCGGCGCCGGTCTTCTGGCCCAGGGCGCCTTTTTCGATGAGCGCCGACAGCCACTTTGGCGCCTTGAAGAAGGCATGCCACGGGTCTTCGGGAAGGGTGTCGGCCATGGTCTTGATGACATGCGCCATCGTGTCCAGGCCGACCACGTCGGCGGTGCGGAACGTGGCCGACTTCGGACGACCAATGGCCGGACCGGTCAGCGCGTCGACGGTGTCGAACCCCAGGCCGAGCTGCTCGGTGTGGTGCATGCCGGCCAGCATCGAGAACACGCCGATGCGGTTGCCGATGAAGTTCGGGGTGTCCTTGGCGATCACCACGCCCTTGCCCAGGGCGGTGGTCAGGAAGGTTTCCAGCGACTCGAGCACGTCGTCGTCGGTGGTCTTTGCCGGGATGAGTTCGGCCAGGTGCATGTAGCGCGGCGGGTTGAAGAAGTGCACGCCGCAGAAGCGGTGCCGCAGCTGCTCGGGCAGCACTTCGGCCAGCTTGTTGATGCCCAGGCCCGAGGTATTGCTGGCCAGGACGGTGTGACCGGCCACGAACGGGGCGATCTTTTTGTACAGGTCCTGCTTCCAGTCCATCCGTTCGGCGATGGCCTCGATGATCAGGTCGCAATCGCGCAACTGCTCCAGCCCGGTCTCGTAGTTGGCCGCGGTGATGCGTTCGGCCAGGGCCTTGCTGGCGAGCGGTGCGGGGCTGAGCTTGCCGAGATTGGCGATGGCCTTGGCGACGACGCCATTGGGGTCGCCTTCCTTGGCCGGCAGGTCGAACAGCACCGTGTCGACACCGGCATTGGTCAGGTGCGCGGCGATCTGCGCGCCCATGACACCGGCGCCGAGAACCGCGACGCGGCGTACAAGCAGTTTCTTGGACATGTTATGCAAATCCTTGTTTATACAAGACTTTTACGTTCTTGAATTCAACGCTTTGGTTCGACCTTGAAGCCGGCCGCGGCGAAGTGGATGAGTTCGCGGGCTGCGCGCTCACGATGCGCCGCCTCGGTGACACCGGCGGGACGCTTGATCAGGCCAAAGTCGGCCATGGCATAGGTCAGGGCGCCCGCCAGGAAGTCCAGGCGCCAGTAGAGTTCTTCCTTGCTCAGGCCAGGCACGCAGGTGGCAATGGCCTTGCCGAATTCCCGCAGGACATGGCCGTAGTGATCGGACAGGAACTTGCGCAGGCGGTCGTTTTTTTCCGCATACGCACGGGCCACTACACGCACGAAGGCACCGCCGCCGTGGCGGTCCTGGGCCATGGCCAACGCCGGCTGCACGAAGGCGGCAAGCACAGGCTCCAGCTCACCCGGGTGCTGTTCGATGGCGGACTTGAGCGCGCCCAGGCGCTGCGCGCTCATTTCGTCCATGCGCCGGCGGAAGACCTCGTTCACGAGGTTCTCCTTGCTGCCGAAGTGGTAGTTGACGGCGGCGATGTTGACGTCGGCGCGGCTGGTGACCTGGCGCAGCGATGTCCCGGTAAAGCCGAACTGGGCGAACAGTTCCTCGGCGGCACCGAGGATCCGGTCCTTGGTGGAGAAGTGGGCGGTGGCAGCCATCGTGGGTCCTGGTTCTGGTCGGTCTGAATCAAACGCTTGTTTGATGCTAGTCCCGGGCGGCTGAACCGTCAACGGCGACCGCAAGGGACGCGGCTGCCGACACGTGCAAAAGGGGCCTGTTTTCCGGTAGAATTACCGGAGCCTTGTGGGCTAAACCCGCGTTCCGACGCGGGTTTTTCTGTTATCCTCGGGCGCGAACCGAACGGTTCGGCTGCCCGCCTACCCGGAGAAATTCCATGGCGCTGGAGCGCACCCTTTCCATCATCAAGCCCGACGCAGTCGCCAAGAACGTCATCGGTGAGATCTACACCCGCTTCGAGAAGGCCGGCCTCAAGGTCGCCGCCGCGAAGATGACGCACCTGTCCAAGCAGGAAGCCGAAGGTTTCTACGCCGTGCACCGCGAGCGCCCGTTCTTCAGCGCGCTGGTCGAGTTCATGATCTCCGGCCCGGTGATGATCCAGGTGCTCGAAGGCGAGGGCGCGATGCTCAAGAACCGTGACCTGATGGGCGCCACCAACCCGAAGGACGCCGCGCCGGGCACGATCCGCGCCGATTTCGCCGACAGCATCGACGCCAACGCCGTCCACGGCTCGGACAGCCTCGAGAACGCCGCGATCGAAATCGCGTATTTCTTCCCGGCTACCAGCGTCTACGCACGCTAAGCAGACAAGGCCATGACCACGCAACGCGACACGATCGAACTCCACCTCGCCGGCGCAGGCACCGCGGCGGCGACGGAGTCGGCTGTGGCGGCTGCGCCAAAGTCAGCTGAACCTGCGCCGGTCGTTGCCGGCAAGCGCGCGGTCGAGCCGGGCAAGACCAACTTGTTCGACCTCGACCGCGTCTCGCTCGAGCGTTTCTTCGAAGAATCGCTCGGCGAGAAGAAGTTCCGTGCGCACCAGGTGATGAAGTGGATCCATCACCGCTACGTCACCGACTTCAACGACATGACCGACCTGGGCAAGGCGCTGCGCGCCAAGCTCGAGCAGCACGCCATCGTGCAGGTTCCGCAGGTCGTGCTCGACAAGGCGTCCACCGACGGCACCCACAAGTGGCTGCTGGGCATGGACACCAAGAACGCCATCGAAACGGTGTTCATCCCCGACAAGGGCCGCGGCACGCTGTGCGTGTCCTCGCAGGTGGGCTGCGCGCTCAACTGCACCTTCTGCTCGACCGCGACCCAGGGGTTCAACCGCAACCTGTCGACCGCCGAGATCATCGGCCAGGTCTGGGTGGCGGCGCGCCACCTCGGCAATGTCCCCCACCAGCAGCGCAAGCTGACCAACGTGGTGATGATGGGCATGGGCGAGCCGCTGGCGAACTTCGACAATGTCGTACGCGCGATGAGCATCATGCGCGACGACCTGGGCTACGGCCTGGCCAACAAGCGCGTGACGCTGTCGACCGCCGGCATGGTGCCGATGATCGATCGCCTCGGCGAGGAGAGCGACGTTTCGCTCGCCGTCTCGCTGCACGCACCCAACGACGAGCTGCGCAGCGAACTGGTGCCGCTCAACAAGAAATACCCGATCGAGCAGCTGATGGAGGCCTGCGTGCGCTATGCGCTGCGCAAGCGTGGCAGCTCGGTCACCTTCGAATACACCCTGATGAAGGGCGTCAACGACCAGCCCCAGCACGCCCGCCAGCTGCTGCGCCTGCTGCGCCAGTTCGACAATGCGGTGCAGATGAAGGACGCGGCGAAGGTCAACCTGATCCCGTTCAACCCGTTCCCGGGTACGCGCTACGAGCGCCCCGACGAAACGGCCATTCGCGCCTTCCAGAAACTGCTCAACGACGCCGGCATGATCGCGCCGGTGCGCCGCACCCGTGGCGACGACATCGATGCCGCCTGCGGCCAGCTCAAGGGCCAGGTCATGGACCGCACGCGTCGCCAGGCCGATTTCCGCAAGCAACTGCAGGCGCAGGGGCTGGGCGATGAAGCAGCCTGACGCGCGCGGCGATGGCATGACCCGCGGTGGCCATGGCCGCCGGACGCTCCGCCTTTTCCTGCTGTTGATGATCGTGCTGGTTGCGACCACTGCATGCAGCAAGCTGACCTTCGTGCGGCAGGACTTCGGCCGCGGCGACTACGACCAGATTGCCCGCAAGGTTGAAGTCAGCGACGACAACCGCGACAAGGCATCCAACGTACGCGTGCACCTGCAACGCGCCCAGGAAAAGCTGCTCACCGGTGACAACCCCGGCGCCGAGCGCGAAGCGCGGCTGGCGCTCAAGCTCGACCCCCGTTCTGCCGATGCCTACACCTTGCTCGGTGCCGCCGCAGAACGCAGTGGCGCCACCGCCCAGGCGGGCGAGCACTATCGCCGTGCGACCGAGCTGGCACCCGCCAGTGGCGGCGTCCTGAACAACTACGGCGTCTGGCTCTGCGGCCAGGGGCGCGCAGCAGAGTCGCTTGCATGGTTCGATCGCGCGCTTGCCGACAGCAGTTACTCGACCCCTGCCACCGCTTTGGCCAATGCTGGCAGCTGCGCTGGTCGGGCCGGCCAGGACGCTCGCGCCGCGCGCAACCTGCGCGACGCCATCGCCCTGGATCCGTCCAACCCGGTCGCCCTGGGAGCCTTGGCAGAGCTGGAATTCCGCCAGGGCAGGGCTTTTGAGGCGAGGGCATTCTCCGAGCGCCGCCTGGCGGCGGCACCGGCGGACCGGAACGCGTTGTTGCTTGCGTCACAAATTGAACAGAAACTCGGCGACACGGCAGCCGCCGCAAGATACGTTCAGCGAATGAGGGCGGAGTTCCCTGAAACGCAGGGCTCCGGCATGGGGGATGACGGAAGGCGATGATGGGCTCTTCTAATGACGTTGCGCCCGAGATGGGCGCCAGCTGCGGCGTGCGCCTGAAACAGGCCCGCGAACAGGCGGGGCTGTCGCAGGAAGAAGTGGCCGCGAGCCTGAAGATTCCGCTTCGGGTAATCCGCCAGCTCGAATCCGGCGATCCGGGCCAGCTGGGAGCGCCGGTGTTCGTCCGCGGACAGATGCGAAGCTACGCTCGCCTGCTGGGCGTCGACCTCGAGGACCAGCTGCGCCAGAGCACGGCGGCGCCGGTCGCGCCGTCCGAGCTGGTCAGCCATACCTACACGCCGCGCTACCGCCATGTGTTCGAGCAGGTCACGCGCCGTGCCATCTACATCGTTCTGACCGCGGCCATCGCGGTGCCGGTCTGGCTGGCCACGCGCTCGCCGCACCAGTCCACCGTGCAGTCGCTGGAGGTGCCGGCGATGCCGGCTGCGCAGGGCGACTCGCCCGCTGCGGCGCCGGCTCCGGCGGGCGTGCAGCGCACGCCGCTGATCGCGTCGATGGCGCCCATGCCGACGGCGTCGGCGCAGACGGCGCTTTCGCTGAACTTCACCGGCGACAGCTGGGTCCAGGTGATCGGCAGCAATGGCGACACCCTGGAGCAGGGCCTGCTGGGTGCAGGGCAGCAACGCGCCTACGGCGTCGGTGAGGTTTCCCGCATCGTCCTGGGCAACTCCTCGGCCGTCGAAGTGCGGCAAGCCGGCAAGACGGTTGATCTGACGCCGTTCAGCCGCGCGAACGTGGCGCGCTTTACGCTATCCTCTGACGGTTCCCTGACGCCGGTCGCTGACTGACCCGCTCACGGGTCATCCCTCGTCACCGGTCCACGCGGGCCGGTGTTCCTCATTGGGTTCCCGCCGCAGGGCGGGGGCGACACAGCAGCTTTGGAATGGCAGCTCCCGAATGGCAATAGACGACCTTCTCGACGAACACGAACAAAGCGAGCGCGTCCTGCAATGGCTGCGCAACAACGGAGCCGGCCTCATCGGCGGCATCGTGCTCGGCCTGGCGGCAATCGGCGGCTGGAAGTGGTGGGAACATCGCGGCGAGCAGGAGCGACTGGGGCTTTCTACCCAGTACCAGGCTGCCCTCGACGCCATCCAGGCCAAGGACAAAGGTGCCGCAGCCAAGGTCAAGGCGCTTGCTGACGGCACGTATCACGACCTGGCTTCGCTCGAACTCGCCCGGTCGCAGGTGGACGCGCGCCAGAACGATGCCGCAATCGCCACGCTGCGCGCCATCAAGAGCAGTGATCCGGCCATTGCCGAGGTCGTCAACCAGCGCCTGGCGCGGTTGCTGATCGAGGCCAAGCAGGCCGAGGCCGCGCTCAAGCTGGTAGCCAACGGCACCAGTGCCTCGGCGATGGAAGTGCGCGGAGACGCGCAGTTCGCGCTCGGCCAGCTCGACCAGGCCCGGGCTTCCTATGCGCAGGCGCTGGCGAAGCTGGATGTCGCCTCGCCGCAGCGCCGCCTGATCGAACTCAAACTCAACCAGGTCGGCGGCACGCCGACCGCGCCCGAGGCCAAGTCCTGATGAAGCACCGCTCGATGCTGCTGCGTACCTCTCTCGTGCTGCTGTGCGCGGCATCGCTCGCCGGCTGCTCGACCGTCAAGGGCTGGTTTGGCGGCGACGACAAGAAGAAGGACGACGGCAAGCCCAACGAACCCGTCGAGCTGACCGACATCTCCCCGTCCGTGACCGTGTCGAAGATGTGGTCTGCCAACGCCGGCAAGGGCGAGGGCCGCATGGGCGTGCGCCAGGGTCCGGTCGTGGCCGATGGCCGCGTCTACGCTGCCGCCATCGAGGGTGGCGTGCATGCGTTCGACCTGCAGAACGGCAAGTCCATCTGGGAATACCGTGCGGAAAAGAAGGTCGAGCTGGGTGTGTCCGGTGGCCCCGGCGTCGGCGAAGGCCTCGTGGTTGTTGGCGGCCTCAATGGCGAAGTGATCGCGCTCGATGCCTCCACGGGTGAGAAGAAGTGGCAGGCGAAGGTTCCCAACGAAGTGATCGCGGCGCCCGCCATCGGCATGGGCACCGTGTTCGTGCGTTCCAATGATGGCCGCATCACCGCGTTCGACGCCGCCAACGGCGAGCGCCGCTGGTTCTGGGTGCAGGACGTGCCGATGCTGTCGCTGCGCGGCAACGACGCGCCGCAACTCGGCCCGGGTTTCGTCTTCGTCGGCAACGACGACGGTTCGGTGACGGCGCTGTCGGCGACCGATGGTCGTCCGGTCTGGGAGCAGGCGGTCGGGCAGGGCGAGGGCCGTACCGAGCTTGACCGCATGGCCGACGTCGACGGCACGCCCGTGCTGGACGGCACCACGCTGTACGCAACCAGCTTCAAGAAGCAGACCTTGGCCATTGACGCCCCGAGCGGCCGTCCCATGTGGCAGAGCGAGCACGGTGGCGCCGGCCGGATTGGCCTGGGCGGCGATCGCCTGGTCGTGACCGACGCTGGCGGCATCGTGTTCGGCCTGGACAAGTCCGGCGGCAGTGCGCTGTGGCAGCAGCCGGGCCTGGCCCGCCGCAATGTCACGGGCGCGGCAGTGCAGGGCGATTACGCCGTGGTCGCCGATTACGACGGCTACGTGCACTGGCTCAAGCTCGACAACGGCGAGTTCGCTGCCCGCGAGCGCGTTGGCGGCAAGGCCGTGCGGGCGGCGCCAGTCGTGGCCGACGGCATCGCCATCATCCAGAACACCTCGGGCGAGCTGACGGCGTTCCGCCTGCAGTAAGGCCGGGCCGCGGCAACGCGGCCTGCTCGATCCCGAATCGCTGATCCCGGGACGGCCCGGCGCCCAGGCGGCGCTGGGCCGTTTCCCTTTTTGCGACCGGCCCGTCATCATGCGCTGCGTACCGACCCGACCAAGGCGGACCCAGCGCCGGCACTCCGGTCCTGTTTGACACCCGCCGCCCTGGCTTGGCCAGGCTTGGCCTGATGGATCCCCGGTTCCCCGGCTGGATCCATTGCTGCACCCACCCCATTCCCATTCGGCTTTCGCCCATGCTTCCGCTAGTTGCCCTCGTTGGTCGCCCCAACGTCGGAAAATCCACGCTCTTCAATGCGCTTACGCGCAGTCGCGACGCCCTGGTCCATGACGAACCGGGCGTGACCCGCGATCGCCATTACGGCGTGTGCCGTCCGGAGGGCAAGCAATCGTTCGCCGTGGTCGACACCGGCGGCATCGCCGGCGTGGACGAGGGCCTGGCCGGCGCGACCGCGCGCCAGGCGCGTGCGGCGGCAGAAGAGGCCGACCTGGTGTTGTTCATCGTCGATGGTCGCGAAGGCGCCTCATCGCTGGACGACGAGATCCTGGCCTGGCTGCGCAAGACCGCGCGGCCGACCATGCTGGTGATCAACAAGATCGACGGCATCGATGCCCAGGCCGCGCGCAACGATTTCGCCCGCTATGGTTTCAGCGACGTCGTCACGGTGTCGTCGGCGCACCGCCAGGGCATCGACGAACTGATCGACGAAAGCCTCCAGCGCCTGCCTGACGTAGGAGCCACGCCCGAACTCGATGCCGATCCGTCGCGCATCCGCATCGCCTTCATCGGCCGCCCCAACGTGGGCAAGTCGACGCTGGTCAACCGGTTGCTTGGCGAAGAGCGGATGATCGCTTCGGAAGTGCCGGGCACCACGCGTGACTCGGTCGCCATCGACATGGAGCGCGACGGTCGCCTGTACCGCCTGATCGATACGGCCGGCCTGCGCCGCAAGTCGCGGGTGGACGAGGCGGTGGAGAAATTCTCGATCATCAAGACGCTGCAGGCCATCGAGCAGTGCCAGGTTGCGGTGATCATGCTCGATGCCGGCGAAGGCGTGACCGACCAGGACGCCAGCGTGCTGGGCTACGCGCTCGACGCCGGCCGCGCGCTCGTGGTCGCGGTCAACAAATGGGATAACCAGACCGACTACCAGCGCCAGCAGGCCGAGCAGCTGCTGGCCCGCAAGCTCGGGTTCGTCGAGTGGGCCGAAGCGGTCCGGATCAGCGCAAAGCACGGCTCCGGTCTGCGTGAACTGTTCAAGGCGATCCATCGCGCCCACGCCTCGGCGACGCACGTGTTCAGCACCAGCGACGTCAACAAGGCGCTGGAAGTGGCTTACGAAACCAACCCGCCTCCGGTCGTGCGCGGCCACGTGCCCAAGCTGCGCTACGCCCACCCGGCGGCCAACAATCCGCCGACCTTCGTCGTTCATGGCACGCGCCTGCGCACGCTGAGCGACAGCTACAAGCGCTATCTGGAGAATTTCTTCCGCAAGCGCTTCAAGCTGGTCGGCACGCCGGTGCGTTTCGTGTTCAAGGAAGGCACGAACCCGTACGAAGGCAAGAAGAACGTGCTCAGCGTGCGCCAGGTCGCGAAGAAGAAGCGCATGATCCGGCACGTCAAGCGCGGGAAGTGACGTTCCGGTCAGTGCAATGACCTCCATCCTCCCTGCCAGCCAGGTCACCCTCGGCATCCTTGCCGGCGGTCTCGGCGCTCGGCTGGGAGGCGTCGACAAGGCCTGGCTCGAGCGCGACGGACTGGCCCAGGTGCTGCGCTGGCAGCGCCGTTTTGGCGACGAGACCGCCGCTGTGCTGGTCAGTGCCAATCGCGATCATGGTCGCTATGCGCAGGCTGGCCTGCGTTGCGTCACCGATCGGGTGCCGGGCGGGCAGGGCCCGCTGGCCGGCATCGACGCATTGGCCGCCGCATGCGCGACGCCATGGCTGCTGACCGTCCCCGTCGATCTCATAGGCGTCAATGAATGCCTGCTGCCGACCCTTGCGTCAGCCGCTGGCACCGTCGGCGCCTTCGCCGTCGACGATGACGGGCCGCAGCCGCTGGTTGCGCTGTGGTCGCTGTCGGCGCTGCAGCCATCGCTGGGCGCTGCCCTGGCACGCGGCGAGGTCGCGGTGCATGCGCTGCAGGCGGCACTGCGCATGGCGGCCGTGCGACTGGACGGCGTACGCTTCGGCAATCTCAACACCCCCGATGACCTGGCCGCGGCCGGCATCACGCTCCCGACATGGCCGCGCACCTGACATGACCACGCCCCCGACTGGACTGCTGTTCGACGACGCGCTTGCCATCGTTCGCGAGGTCGCCGCCGCGCATCGACTCGAAACCGAGACGCTGGCGCTGTCGCGCACGCACGGCCGCATCCTCGCCACAGACGTGCATGCACCGTTGTCACTGCCGCCTTTCGACAACAGCGCCATGGACGGCTTCGCCGTGCGCCACCAGGATCTGAAAGGCGCGCAAACCAGCCTGCGCCTGGTCGGTGAGCAGTTTGCGGGCCGCTCGCAAGGGCTGCAGGTGGCTGCTGGCGAATGCGTGCGTATCACCACCGGCGCACCGCTGCCGGATGGCGCGGACACCGTGGCGATCAAGGAAAACAGCCGCGTCGAGGGTGACCGCGTGATCGTTGCCGGTCAGCTCGTCCCGGGCGCGAATGTCCGCCGGGCGGGCGAGGACGTGGCCGCGGGCGAAGCGGTATTGCACGCGGGCACGGTGCTTACGCCAGCGCGCGTCTCGATGGCTGCATCGATGGGCCTGGCGTCGCTGCCGGTGTCGCGGCGTCCGACCGTGGCGGTGTTCAGCAGCGGCGACGAACTCGTGGAACCGGGGATGGCGCTCGCGCCAGGCGAGATCCACGACAGCAACCGGGAACTGCTGATGGGTCTGCTGCGCGCCGACGGCCTGGAGCCGACGGCCTGGCCGCGACTCCCCGACGACCCCAAACGGGTCGAGATCGCCCTGCGCGATGCGGCCTGCGCGTTCGACATCGTGATCACCTGCGGCGCGGTCTCGGCCGGCGAGAAGGACCACATCCCGGCGGTGCTGGCGCAGTTCGGCCAGACCCACTTCTGGAAGGTGCGGATGAAACCGGGCATGCCGCTGCTGTTTGGCAGCATGGACCAGGCGCGTCTGCTGGGCCTGCCCGGCAACCCGGTGTCGGTGTTCGCCACCTATCTCTCCTTCGGTCGCGCCCTGGTCGATGCCCTGCAGGGACGCAGCGAGCCGCGCGCGGTCGAGCGCGCGCAGCTGGTTTCGCCGATCGACAAGGAGCACCCACGCCGCGAGTTCATGCGTGCGCGGGTGTTCTGCGACGAGCATGGGGTCCTGCGCGCCGACCCGAACCCGGCGATCGGATCGCATCGCCTGCGGGCGGTCGCCGATTCCAATGCGCTGATCGTGATCCCGGACGGTCCGCAGCGCGTGGCCGCGGGCGAGGTGGTGGACGTGCTCCGGTATGCCTAGCGCTCCGGCCGGATCGCGCCGCTGCTGGCGTGCCCTTACTGGCGTGCCGGTACTGGCGCGATAATGCCGGCATGAACATCGAAGAAATCTCACCCGCAGAGGCACTGCGTCGCCAGCGTGCCGGGACGATGCTGATCGACGTGCGTGAATCGTACGAGCGCGCCACGGGTTTCGCCGAAGGGGCGCGCGGCGTCTCCAAGGCGGACCTGGAAGCGCAGCCGCAACTCGCACTCCCCGATCGCGATACCGGAGTGATGCTGATCTGCCAGTCCGGGCGGCGCTCGCTGCAGGCGGCCCAGGTGCTGCAGGAGGCGGGATACAGCCTGGTCTCATCAGTCGAAGGCGGCACCACCCGCTGGATCGCCGAAGGACTGCCGATCGTGCGGCCCGAGGGCGACTTCGATTTCCATGACCGCTACTCGCGCCACCTGCGCCTGCCCGAAGTGGGCGAGGGCGGCCAACGTCGTTTGCAGGCCGCGCGCATCGCCATGGTGGGCGCGGGCGGCCTGGGTTCGCCTGCGGCCTATTACCTGGCCGCGGCGGGCATCGGAACGCTCGTGCTGGCCGACGATGACGTGGTCGATCGCAGCAACCTGCAACGGCAGATCCTGCATACCGAGGATCGCATCGGGGTGGCCAAGGTCGAGTCGGCCCGCATCGCCCTGTCGGCACTCAATCCGACGGTGGCCATCGAAGCCTTCCCGGAGCGCATCACCGCGGAAAACGTCGAGCGCCTGATCGCCGATGCGGATGTGGTGATCGACGGCGCCGACAACTTCCCGGTGCGCTACCTGCTCAACGATGCCTGCGTGAAGCTGGGCAAGCCGTTGGTGTATGGCGCGGTGCATCGATTCGAAGGGCAGGTGAGCGTGTTCGATGCCGGTCGCCACCGTGGCCAGGCGCCGTGTTATCGCTGCCTGTTCCCGGAGCCGCCTCCGGCGGAAGCCGCCCCCAACTGCGCCGAGGCCGGCGTGCTGGGCGTGCTGCCGGGCGTGATCGGCATGCTGCAGGCGACCGAGGCGATCAAGCTGGTGCTGGGACTCGGTGACTCGCTGGCCGGCCGCCTGCTCAACTTCGACGCGCTGGCAATGAAGTTTCGCGAGACGCGACTGTCGGCCGATCCGCAGTGCCCGGTCTGCGCGGCAGGGCGTGAGTTCCCGGGCTACATCGACTACGTGCAGTTCTGCGCGGGGTAGTCGCGGGCTACAGCATGAACTGCTGCAGCGCCTCCTCGAAGCCCGGGTCGGTGCCGATGGTGTTGTGATCGGCGGTGGGCAGGTCGACGACGCGCGGCGGCCGTCCCAGTGCGGCGATCAGGCGGTTCGTGCTCGACGCCGGAATGACCTGGTCGCGACCGGCGCGGATCACCATCACCGGCGCCCGGTAACCGCGCAGGTAACCGGCGGAATCGAACTGGTCCTTGACGATCCAGCGCATCGGCAGCATCCGGTAATGCGATTGCGCGACGGAGGTGAGGCTGTCGAACGGCGCTATCAGCACCAGTCGCGCGACCGGTCGCTGCGAGGCGACGTAACTGGCGACACCGCTGCCCAGGCTTGAGCCGATCACGGCGATCGCCTCGCCCGGGTGGCGCGACTGCACTTCATCGAACACCGCCAGCGCGTCGGCAAACAGGGCCGCTTCGCTGGGCTCGCCGCCGCTGGCACCGTAGCCGCGGTAGGCAACGAGGTAGATGGCGCGGTCGGGCAGCACGCGCCCGAGTTGCTCGCGACGGTTTTCGACGCGCTCGGCGTTGCCGCCGAAATAGATCACCGGTTCATGCCGGGCCGGGTTGATCACCCAGCCCTGCAGGCGGACGCCGTCGCGCTCGAGGGTGAAGTTGGTCTGCGCCGCATCGACGCGCGTGTCCTGTGGCAGGTAGATCAGGTCGCGCTGCTTGGCGAACAGCCATGCGCAGATGCTGGCGTAGCCGAGGATCGGCAGGGCAGCCCAGCCGAGCAGTTGTCTGCGCATGCTCAGCCTGCGTGCCTGCGCTGCGCCGCGTCGAATGCGGCCAGCTGTTCCGGGGTGGCCTCTTTCTGGTGCTCGGCCTTCCATTGGGCGAACGGCATGCCGTAGACCGCTTCGCGCGCTTCGTCTTTGGTCATGGTGATGCCGCGCTGCTCGGCGGCCTCGCGGTACCAGTCGGACAGGCAGTTCCGGCAGAAGCCGGCGTTGATCATCAGGTCGATGTTCTGGGCATCCGGACGCTCGACCATCAGGTGCTGGAGCAGGCGCCGGAACGCGGCGGCCTCGATCTGCGTGGTTTCGAAATCGGTATCGGTCATGGGGCCTCCGTCGGGGCGGAGCAGGGGAGCGGGGCGAGGACGGTCGAATAGGGGATAATGCGCGGCCTCGACTGTAACGCAGCGACCGCATGACCGCCTCGACCCCCACCGCACGCATCCTCGACGGCAAGCGCATTGCCGACGACCTGCTCGTCAATCTGAAGGCCCAGGTCGACGCTCGGGTCGCGGCCGGCAAGTCGCGACCGGGCCTGGCGGTGGTGCTGGTCGGCAACGATCCTGCGTCCAGTGTCTATGTGCGCAACAAACGTCGTGCCGCGGAAAAAGTGGGCATCCGTGCCATCGACTACGACCTGCCGGCCAACATCGGCAACGACGAGCTGCTGGCCCTGATCGACCGCCTCAACGCCGATCCGGAAGTCCACGGCATCCTGGTCCAGCTGCCGCTGCCCGACCGCCGCGATGCCACCGGCCTGATCCACCGCATCGATCCGCGCAAGGACGTCGATGGCTTCCACCCCGAGAATGTCGGGCACCTGGCCCTGCGCCAGTTTGGCCTTCGCCCGTGTACGCCACGTGGAATCACCACGCTGCTGGCCTACACCGACAAGGCCGTGCGCGGACAGAGCGCGACGATCGTCGGCGTGTCCAACCACGTCGGCCGGCCGATGGCACTGGAGCTGCTGATCGCCGGCTGCACGGTCACCAGCTGCCACAAGTTCACCCCGCCCGACGTGCTCGAGGCTTCGATCCGCAACGCCGACATCCTGGTGGTCGCGGTGGGCCGCCCGGGGCTGATCCCGGGCGAATGGGTCAAGCCCGGCGCGGTGGTGATCGACGTCGGCATCAATCGGCTCGACGACGGCCGCCTGGTCGGCGACGTCGGCTTTGCCGCCGCGGCTGAACGCGCCAGCTGGATCACCCCGGTGCCCGGTGGCGTCGGCCCGATGACGGTGGCGACGCTGATGCAGAACACGCTGGAGGCCGCGGAAGCGGCCGATTCCGGGCGCGGCTGGTCACCGGTGTCCTGAGGCCCGACACAGCGTTCCAGCGGCGACATGAGCATTAAGGTGGCCTTCCGGGTTACAATTCCTTGCTTCATCCTCCCGGCCCCTGCCCATGCTGCGCATCCAGGCTGAAGCACTAACCTACGACGACGTCTCGCTCGTCCCGGCCCACTCGGTCGTCCTGCCCAAGGACGTCTCGCTCACGACCCGCCTCACCCGCGACCTCAACATCCGTCTGCCTATCCTGTCGGCGGCGATGGACACGGTCAGCGAAGCCCGCCTTGCCGTTGCGATGGCACAGCTGGGCGGTATCAGCATCATCCACAAGAACATGAGCGTGCAGGCGCAGGCCGCGCAGATCGCCTCGGTCAAGAAGTTCGAGGCCGGCGTGATCAAGGAGCCGTTCACCGTCGGCCCCGACACCACGATCGCCGAAGTGCTCAAGCTGACCCGCGCGCGCAACATTTCCGGCGTGCCGGTGGTGGAAGGCGGCCATCTGCTGGGCATCGTCACCAGTCGTGACATGCGCTTCGAGAAAAAGCTCGACGATCCGGTCCGCCACATCATGACCAAGAAGGATCGCCTCATCACGGTGCGCGAAGGCGCCACCGACGAGGAAGTGCTGAACCTGCTGCACAAGCACCGCATCGAGAAGGTGCTGGTGGTCAACGACGGCTTCGAGCTGCGCGGCCTGATCACCGTCAAGGACATCCAGAAGAAGTCCGACAACCCCAATGCCGCCTACGACAGCAGCGAACGCCTGCTGGTCGGTGCCGCGGTCGGCGTCGGTGGCGACACCGAGGCGCGCATTGAAGCGCTGGCTGCCGCTGGCCTCGACGTGGTCGTGGTCGATACCGCGCACGGCCACTCGCAGGGCGTGCTCGACCGGGTGAAGTGGGTGAAGAAGAACTTCCCGCAGCTGCAGGTCATCGGCGGCAACATCGTCACCGGCGATGCGGCTCTGGCGCTGATGGACAACGGCGCGGACGCGGTCAAGGTCGGCGTTGGCCCGGGCTCGATCTGCACCACGCGCATTGTCGCGGGCGTAGGCGTGCCGCAGATCACCGCCGTGGCGATGGTCGCCGAGGCGCTGCAGGACCGCATCCCGCTGATCGCCGACGGTGGCATCCGCTACTCGGGCGACATCGGCAAGGCACTGGTTGCCGGTGCCTCCACGGTGATGGTCGGCGGCCTGTTCGCCGGCACCGAGGAAGCGCCGGGCGAAGTCGAACTGTTCCAGGGCCGCAGCTACAAGAGCTACCGCGGCATGGGCAGCATCGGCGCGATGGAGCAGGGCTCCAAGGACCGTTACTTCCAGGACGCGTCGGACGCCGACAAGCTCGTGCCCGAAGGCATCGAGGGCCGCGTCCCGTACCGCGGCCCGCTGCGCAATGTGGTCCATCAGCTCGCCGGCGGCCTGCGCGCGACGATGGGCTACGTCGGCTGCGCGACGATCGAGGACATGCGCAAGAAGCCCAGCTTCGTGCGCATCACCAACGCCGGCGCGCGCGAGAGCCACGTGCACGACGTGCAGATCACCAAGGAACCGCCGAACTACCGCGCTGGTTGAACCCAGCGCCGTTTGGCAATGCTGCAACCGCCGCGATAGACCGTCGTTCCCGCAGCGCGGGAATGACGAGCTGCAACAGACCTGGCCCGGATTCCGATGACCGACATCCACAGCGACAAGATCCTGATCCTCGATTTCGGCGCGCAGTACACGCAGCTGATTGCCCGCCGCATCCGCGAGATCGGCGTCTACTGCGAGATATGGGCCTGGGACCACGACCCGGCCGAGATCGCGAAGTTCGGCGCCAAGGGCATCATCCTGTCCGGTGGCCCGGAGTCGACGACCGAGCAGGGCGCGCCCGCGGCGCCGCAGGAAGTGTTCGATTCGGGCCTGCCGATCCTTGGCATCTGCTACGGCATGCAGACGCTGGCCGCGCAGCTGGGCGGGGCTACCGAAGCGGCCGACGCACGCGAATTCGGCCACGCCGAAGTCGAGCTGGTTGCGCACGACGCTCTGCTCGGTGGCTTGTCCGACCACGACGGCGAGCCGCGCATCGATGTCTGGATGAGCCACGGCGACCACGTTGCCAAGGCGCCGCCGGGCTGGACCGTCACCGCCGTCACCGACCGCATCCCGGTCGCCGCCATGGCGCTGGAATCCAAGCGCTGGTACGGCGTGCAATTCCACCCGGAAGTCACCCACACCAAGCAGGGCACGACCCTGCTGCGCCGCTTCGTCATCGACATCTGCGGCTGCAAGACGCTGTGGACCGCCGCGCACATCATCGAGGACCAGATCGCTCGCGTGCGCGACACGGTCGGTTCCGACGAAGTGATCCTCGGCCTGTCGGGCGGCGTCGATTCCTCGGTCGTGGCCGCGCTGCTGCACAAGGCGATCGGCGAGCAGCTGACCTGCGTGTTCGTCGACACCGGCCTGCTGCGCTGGAACGAAGGCGACCAGGTGATGGCGATGTTCGCCGAGCACATGGGCGTGAAGGTCGTGCGCGTCAACGCCGCCGACCGCTACTTCAACGCGCTCAAGGGCGTCGACGATCCGGAAGCCAAGCGCAAGATCATCGGCAACCTGTTCGTCGAGATCTTCGACGAGGAGTCCTCGAAGCTCGCCAACGCCAAGTGGCTGGCGCAGGGCACGATCTACCCCGACGTGATCGAGTCGGCCGGCAGCAAGACCGGCAAGGCCCACGTCATCAAGAGCCACCACAACGTTGGCGGCCTGCCCGAGAACATGAAGCTCGGCCTGGTCGAACCGCTGCGCGAGCTGTTCAAGGACGAAGTGCGGCGCCTGGGCGTCGAGCTCGGTCTGCCGCGCGCGATGGTCTACCGCCATCCGTTCCCGGGCCCGGGCCTGGGCGTGCGCATCCTGGGCGAGGTCAAGCGCGAGTACGCGGAGCTTCTGGCCAAGGCCGACCACATCTTCATCGAAGAGCTGCGCAAGGCCGATCTGTACGACCGCACCAGTCAGGCGTTCGCGGTGTTCCTGCCAGTGAAGTCGGTTGGCGTGGTCGGCGATGCACGCGCCTACGAGTGGGTGATCGCCCTGCGTGCGGTCGAGACGATCGACTTCATGACGGCCCATTGGGCGCACCTGCCGTACGACTTCCTCGGCCGGGTTTCAAACCGTATTATCAATGAGTTGCGCGGTGTTTCTCGTGTCGTTTATGACATCAGCGGCAAGCCGCCCGCGACCATTGAGTGGGAGTGATGTCCTCGCTCCAGCCGCCTCCGGAAGCTGATCCGAGCGCCCTGGCAGACGAGCGCTGGATGCGGCACGCGCTGGCCCTGGCCGATCGCGCCGAACGCGAGGATGACGAGATCCCGGTCGGCGCCGTGCTGGTGTCGTCCGATGGCGCAGTCCTGGGCGAAGGCTGGAACCGCAACATCACCCAGCGCGACCCGACCGCGCACGCCGAGATCGTGGCGATGCGCCAGGCAGGTGAGCGGCTGGGCAACCATCGCCTGCTCGGCACGACCTTGTACGTCACCCTGGAGCCATGCGCGATGTGCGCGATGGCGATGGTGCATGCGCGGGTGGCCCGCGTGGTCTATGGCGCGAGCGACCCCAAGACCGGGGCCGCGGGCAGTGTGTTCGACCTGCTCGCCGATCCCAGGCACAACCATCGCGTGCAGGTGCAAGGCGGCGTACTGGGCGAAGAGGCCGGTTCGCGGCTGACCGCGTACTTCCGCCGCAAGCGCGGCAAGCTCTGAGCCACCCTCACGCTCAATCGTTGCGCAGATCGATCTTGTCCTTCGCCAGCTGCTCGTTGAGCTCCAGGTCGAGCATGTGCAGTCCGAGCTTGGCCTCGCGCCCGAGGCACAACGAGGAGGCGAACATCAGCAGCACGCCGATCATGGCAAGTCCGGTCGGCAGCAGGTCGAGCCGGTAGCCCAGGAACGCATCCACGGCGATGCCCAGGCTGGTGCCGACGAAGGCGCTGATCGCCGCATAGAGCATGCGCACCGCGGCCAGTACGAGGTACGACCGGCGTCGATGGGTGGCGATGCGCGATTCCAGCGCGACCCGGGCGGGCCCCTGTTCGGTGGCGCGCAGCACCTCGATCTCGCTGCGCATGCGGTCGACGACCCGCGCCAGGCGGTTGTTCGAGGAGATCAGCAGCGAGCTGGCTGCGGTCAGGAAGAACGCCGGCGTGATCATGGCCGAGACGACGGCGTAGTGAGAGGGGTCGATCGCGACGGGTGAGGGCATTCGGACTTCCGAGACGTCGGGTGCAGGGAGGCGGAGCAGGCTGCCTGTATGATGCTACCGACATCCCTTCAGTGCGAGCCCATGGCAGCGACCAACGACGAGCATCTGATCTGGATCGATCTGGAAATGACCGGCCTGGATACCGACAACGATTCGATCCTCGAGATCGCCACGCTGGTAACCGACAAGCAGCTCAACATCCTGGCCGAAGGGCCCGAGCTGGCGATCATGCATCCGGTATCGCGACTGGAAGGCATGGACGAGTGGAACCGCAACCAGCATGGCAAGTCGGGCTTGTGGAAGCGCGTGGTCGAAAGCCGCGTGACCCTGGCCGAGGCCGAGGCAAGCACGCTGGCGTTTCTCGGGCACTGGGTGCCGGCCGGGCGCTCGCCCATGTGCGGTAATTCCATCTGCCAGGACCGTCGCTTCATGCATCGCCTGATGCCGCGCCTGGAGCGCTATTTCCATTACCGCAACCTCGATGTCAGCACGGTCAAGGAACTGGCGCGGCGCTGGGCCCCGGAGGTGCTGGCCGGTGTAGCCAAGGATGCCCGGCATACGGCCCTGAGCGATGTGCACGACTCGATCGCGGAGTTGCGCCACTACCGCAAATCGATGGGCAAGCTGGGCGGGCTGTAACCGCGCGTCGCTTGCCCGGGCTACGTCATTCCGGCTTCGCCGGTGTCGGCGTCACCACGACCTTCACGCCCTGATCGGGTGCCACGTGGTGGTACATGCGCACGTCGCGCTGCGGGTAGGGAATGCTGATGCCGCCTTTGTCGAACGCGGCCTTGATGCGCTCGTTGAGATCGCACTTGGTGTTGAAGTGGTCGTTGTTGCCGACATGGCAACGGATGCCGAGCTTGACCGCGCTGTCGGCCAGCTCGTAGACCACCACGTCGGGCGCCGGCTCGGAAAGGATCCGCTTGTCGGCGTGCATGATTGCCAGGACCGCAGCACGGGCAGCGTCGATGCTGTCGTTGTAGCCAATGCCGATGATCAGCTCGATGCGGCGCACCGTGTCGGGCGTGAGGTTGATGATCGGCGCCGTCGTGATGAGGCTGTTGGGCAGCACGATGGTCTGGTTGTCGGCGCCGCGCAGCCTGGTCTGGAAGATGCTCACCGCCTCGACCTTGCCGCTCTTGCCGCCGATGTCGACGATGTCGCCGACGCGGAACGGCTTGAGCGTTACCAGCATCACGCCCGAGGCCACGTTCGACAGCGAGTCCTTCATTGCCAGGCCGATGGCCAGGCCGGCCGCGCCGAGGACGGCAAAGAACGCGGTAGGTTGAACCGAGAAGAAGATCTGCAGGATCGCCAGGATCAGCACGACCAGCAGCATCACGTAGAGCACGCGCCCTATGAACTGGGTCGAGGTCGGCTCGACGTGGGCGCGGGCAAGGGCGCGGGAGCTGGCGCGCACGGCCCATCTGGCCAGGTGCATGCCGATGTACAGGGTCAGCAGCGCTCCGCCCAGCTTGAGCCCGATATCGAGGGCCCAGTGGGTGATCTGTTGAGCCGACATCATGCTGAAGTCCGGCGGTGCAAGTTCCTTGGCTACGTTGGGGGCAGCGTCCTGGAGCAGTGCATCCATAGTCAAAGCGTCCTCCTGTGGGAACACGTTCCTGTTGCAAAAGGGACGTCAAAAATGCGACGCCCCGCATAAGCGGGGCGTCAGATTCATCTCAATTCTAACCGCGCCGGTGTTACCGGTTCGTCATTGCGCGGACTTCTTCGCCTTGGCCTTGGCCAGGCGCAGCCAGGTGTCGACCACGGTGTCGGGGTTCAGCGAGACCGACTCGATGCCCTGGTCCATCAGCCATTCGGCAAGATCCGGGTGATCGCTCGGGCCCTGGCCGCAGATGCCGACGTACTTGCCCTTGGCGCGTGCGGTGGAGATGGCCATCGACAGCAGCTTCTTGACCGCCGGATCGCGCTCGTCGAACAGCTTGGCGACGATGGCAGAATCGCGGTCGAGGCCCAGGGTGAGCTGGGTCAGGTCGTTGGAACCGATCGAGAAGCCATCGAAGATATCGAGGAACTCGTCGGCGAGCAGGGCGTTCGACGGGACCTCGCACATCATGATGATCTTCAGGCCGTCCTTGCCCTGTTCCAGGCCGTTGGCCTTGAGCACTTCGACCACCTTGCGGCCTTCGTCGAGCGTGCGCACGAACGGGATCATGACCCAGCAGTTGGTCAGGCCCATTTCGTCGCGCACCTTGAGCACCGCGCGGCACTCCAGCGCGAAGGCGTCGGTGAAGCTCGGGTCGACGTAACGGCTGGCGCCGCGGAAGCCGATCATCGGGTTTTCTTCGTGCGGCTCGTAACGGCTGCCACCGATGAGATTGGCGTACTCGTTCGACTTGAAGTCCGACAGGCGCACGATCACCGGGTGCGGCGAGAACGACGCGGTGATGGTGGCGATGCCTTCGGCCAGGCGGTCGACGTAGAAAGCCACCGGGTCATCACCGTAGCCGGCGATCTTGGCGTCGATCTGCTTCTTCGTCGCGGCGTCCTGCTGGCTGTACTCCAGCAGGGCCTTGGGATGGATGCCGATGTGGCTGGCGATGATCATCTCCAGGCGCGCCAGGCCGACACCGGCGTTGGGCAGCATGGCGAAGTCGAAGGCGCGCTCGGGGTTGGCGACGTTCATCATCACCTTGAGCGGGGCCTCGGGCATCTTGTCCAGGTCGGCGGTGTGGCGCTCGAAGGGCAGGGCACCGTCGTAGATGAAGCCGGTATCGCCTTCGGCGCAGCTGATGGTGACCTCCTGGCCGTCCTTGATCGTGTCCAGGCCGTTGCCGGTACCGACCACGGCCGGCACGCCCAGTTCGCGGGCAATGATCGCGGCGTGGCAGGTGCGGCCGCCGCGGTTGGTGACGATGGCGGCCGAACGCTTCATCACCGGCTCCCAGTCGGGGTCGGTCATGTCGGCGACGAGGACGTCACCGGGCTGCACGCGGCTCATGTCGGCCAGCGAACGCACGATGCGGGCGACGCCGGTGCCGACCTTCTGGCCAATCGCGCGGCCCTCGCAGACCACTTCGCCACGCTTGGTGAGCTGGTAACGCTCGATCTGCGTGGCCTTGGCACGCGACTTCACCGTCTCCGGGCGTGCCTGGACGATGAAGAGCTTGCCGCTGACGCCGTCCTTCGCCCACTCGATGTCCATCGGGCGGCCGTAATGTTTCTCGATGACCAGCGCCTGCCGGGCCAGTTCCTCGACGTCCGCGTCGCTGATCGAGAACGTGTTGCGCAGATCGGCCGGTGTCTCTTCGATGCGGACGCGCTCACCCGGGGTGTCGGAATAGACCATGCGCTGCTGCTTGGCACCGATGCCGCGGCGCAGGATCGCCTTCTTGCCTTGCAGCAGGGTCGGCTTGTAGACGTAGAACTCATCGGGGTTGACTGCACCCTGCACGACCATCTCGCCCAGGCCGTAGCTGGAGGTGATGAACACCACGTCGCGGAAGCCCGACTCGGTATCGAGGGTGAACAGCACGCCGGAGGAACCGACGTTGGAGCGCACCATCAGCTGCACGCCGGCCGACAGGAAGACGTCCTCGTGCTTGAAACCGTGGTGCACGCGGTAGGCGATGGCACGGTCGTTGTAGAGGCTGGCGAAGACTTCCTTGACCTTGCTTACGACGTCGTCGACGCCGGTGACGTTGAGGAACGTCTCCTGCTGGCCGGCGAACGATGCGTCGGGCAGGTCCTCTGCGGTCGCCGAGGAGCGCACGGCCACGGCGACGTCACCGCCGCCGTTCTCGTCGCACAGCGTCTTGTAGGCGGTGCGGATGTCGGCATCCAGCTGCGGGTGCAGCGGCGCATCGATCACCCACTTGCGGATTTCGCCACCGGCTGCTGTCAGCGCCGGCACGTCCTCGACATCGAGCGTGGCGAGCTTGTCGAAGATGCGCTGGTGCAGGTTGTTGTGGGCGATGAAGTCCTTGAAGGCTTCCGACGTGGTCGCGTAACCGCCCGGGACCGAAACTCCGAGGCCTGCAAGGTTGCCGATCATCTCGCCGAGCGAGGAATTCTTGCCGCCGACACGTGCCAGATCGGTAAGGCGCAGCGCGTGCAGCCAGAGGATGTTCTCGTTCAAGCGGGCGGTCTCCAGGGGGCGGGGCGCATGC
>DATDBI010000237.1:0-14756 GCA_036524915.1 Lysobacter sp.
ATCGCGATCAGGCCGGCGGCGAAGATCACGATCGACAGCACGGCGGCGAAGATCGGCCTGTCGATGAAGAACTTTGAAAAGTCCATGAGGGGTTCCTGATGCGGCCTTCAGGCCGCAAAGTCCTGGGCGACGCCGGAAAGCATCGCCAAACGGGTCTGGCTTGTAGCGCCCTCCCCTGACGCCAGGGGAGGTGCTGCGTGGCTTACTTCATTGCCACTTTCAACTCGGGCGCGGCGGCGCCCATCGCGATCTGCTTCGGCGACACCGGCATGCCCGGGAAGAACACCTTCTGCACGCCGTGCACGATCACCTTGTCGGTCGGTGCCAGGCCGGAATCGACCACGCGCAGACCATCGACCATGCGACCGAGCTGCACATCCTTGCGGGTGGCGGCGTTCTTCGGGCCCAGCACGTAGACGTACTTGCGGTCCTGGTCGGTAAGCACGGCCTTCTCGTCGATCAGCATCGCCTTGACGCTGGTGCTGCCTTCGAGCTGGACGCGAGCGAACAGGCCCGGGGTGAAGATGCGGTCCGGGTTGCGCAGTACGGCGCGGGCGCGGATGGTGCCGGTGGCGGCATCGACCTGGTTGTCGGTGAAGTCGACCGTGCCTTCGTGCGGGTAACCCTGCTCGTTGGCCAGGCCGACGCGGACCGGGTTCTGCGACTGTGCACGCTTGCCGTCACGGGCCAGCGCCTGGTAACGCAGGAAGCTCTGCTCGTCGGCTTCGAAGTAGACGAACACCGGGTCCTGTGAGACCACCGTGGTCAGCAGCGTCGTGTCGGCCTGGGCGAGATTGCCCTCGGTGACCACGGCACGACCGGCGCGGCCGTTGATCGGCGAACGCACCTGGGTGAACTGCAGGTCGAGCTGGGCGTTGGCGACGGCGGCTTCGGCGGCACGCACGGCGGCATTGCCCTGGGTGGTGGCGGCACGACGGGTCTCAAACTCTTCACGCGAGATCGCCTTGGCCTCGACCAGGGTCTGGGCACGCGTGTCCTGGGTCTGGGCAAGACGCGCCTCGGCGCGGGCGCGCTCGAGATCGGCCTGGGCCTGGTCTAGCTGGGCCTTGTAGCGACGCTGGTCGATCACGAACAGCAGATCGCCCTTCTTCACTTCCTGGCCTTCCTGGTACGCGACGCGTTCGACGTAGCCGGACACGCGCGGGCGCAGGTCGACCGTCTCGATCGCAGTGACGCGGCCGGTGAAGTCGTCCCACTCGCTGACCTGCTTGCTCAGTACCTGGGCGACGCTGACTTCAGGCGGCGGCGGCATGCCCGCGCCCGGCTCGGCCTGGCTGCTGCATGCGGACATCACGGCGGCAACCAGAAGGCTCGCCGCGAGGGCGAGGACGGGGACTCCGGAGGTGGAGCGGGCCAATGCTTTGCGGGGGGTCATGGCGATGGTTCCTGGTTCGCTTTGTTGTTATTAGGTGAGAGCAGGTTCCTGAGCAGCGTGCGCGCGTCCTGCAGACAGCGTGATGGCAGTAGTGCGTCGTCGCTTGTGTGACAGGAGTCAGGATCCTTGGGAGGTTCGGTTGGCGAGTCGGCACCGGCCTGTGCGTCGGCGTCGCTTTCGTCGCTTACCTGAGAAGTAATCGAATCAGCGTCGTTCGAATCGACATTCGCGTCGTCGCCTGGCACCACATCCGCGTAACGGACCACCGCCTGCGCCGCCAGCGGCGTGCCCAGCGGGTCGACCAGGGCCAAAGCGCGCTGGCCGACGGCAATCGCACTGGGCCATTGCGGGCAGGCGTGCTCGCGATTGAGTTCGGTGGTGACCGGGCTGTCGATCGACAGCAATTGAACGCGCACGCCGATGCTGCGTGCCTCTTCATGCAGTACGCGCGCGAGCATGCGCAGCGCGGCGGTGGCGATCGAGCGATGGCCGTAGCCGGCCCACGGCTGTTCCGCACCCGGGCCGCCGATCAATACATAGGTACCGCCGCGGTTGGCCAGCAGCGGCAACAGGTGACGGGCCGCGGCCAGGTGCGGCAGCAGGTCCTCGTCGAGGCGCTGGCGCAGGTACGCGGCCGGGTGGTCGAGCAGACGCCCGCGCCCGGTGCTGCCCGAGACGGCCGCGATCACGCCGCCAATCGGGCGCCCGAGCTTGGCCAGCGCCTTGGCCAGGCGCTCGCCATCGGCGTCGCTGCTGATCTCGCCGGGCAACACGCTCAGGTCGGCCTTCGCGTGCTGCGCCTTCAGGCACTGCAGTCCTGCCTTGTCGCGGGCGACCGCGATAACCGGCCGGCCGGCCGCGAGCGCGGCCTCGACCACGCCGCGACCGACCCCGCCGGTGGCACCGAGGACGACGACGGGCGTCCTGGCAACCAACGGCTTCTGGGCTGATGCCTGCACGGCGGGACGGGCGACCGGGGATTTCACATCCGGCTCCAATGTCCCGAATGCGGGATTTTCTCTCCCGCCACCGGGACGGTTTGGCGGTGCGTGGCGCGCTGCAGGAGGGCGCTGATGATCGGCAGGACCAGCATCGCGGCCGGCAGGGCCAGGGTGAAGGCCAGCACCCAGGCCAGCATCCAGAACTCGTCCGGACCGGCTGCCAGGCCTTGCTGGATCACGATCACGGCGAGACCGATCAGCGCCGACATGGCGATCAGCATCAGCGGCAGGAAGGCGTAACGGGCTTGGCGGGGGGTCAGCATGACGGCGGCCACAGGAGGATTGGGGGAACTTGCGGCACAGAGTAGGCCTCCGACCGGCACTTGATTAGCCGGCAATTGAGGGAATAATTGTCCCGTGATCGGTCCAAACCCCCTTGGACCCCCGTCTCCCCGACGCGCTACCCAGGAGCCCCCGCCATGGCCCGCGATCTCAATGACACCCTGATCTTCGTGCGCGTGGTCGAGCACGGCAGCTTCATTTCTGCCGCCCGCGCACTGCAGTTGCCCAAGACCACCGTCAGCCGGAAGGTGCAGGAACTCGAAACCCGCCTGGGTGCGCAGTTGCTGCACCGGACCACGCGCAAGCTCGGCCTGACCGAAGCGGGCAACATCTACTTCGAGCATTGCCAGCGCATCGCGCGCGAACTCGATGAGGCTGAGAGTGCGGTCGGCCAGTTGCAGGGCGGCCCGCGTGGCTGGTTGCGCTTCACCGCGCCGTATTCGGTCGGCATCACCTGGATCGCGCCGCTGCTGGGCGAGTTCCATGCGCGCCATCCGGAGGTGCGTGTCGACATGGTGCTGACCAACGAACCGCTGGACATCATCGACAAGGAAATCGACGTCGCCCTGCGCGTCGGCCACCTGCCCGATTCCAACCTGGTCGCGCGCAAGCTGGCCACCTTCCGCACCCAGGTCTACGCGAGCCCAAACTACATCGCACGCCACGGCGAGCCGCTGCATCCGGACGACCTGATCCACCACCGCACGGTGGCGATGCCGAAGTCACGCCGCAACGGCCAGTACTTCTGGCCGCTCAATGACGGGCAGCGCACTGTCGATTACCGCATCGACCCGGTGTTGCTGGCCAACGATCCGGCGCCACTGAGCGGCGCGCTGCTGTGCGGCGAAGGGCTGATGCTGGCCAGCGACGTCACCGTCAAGGCCTATGCCGAACAGGGCTACGTGCAACGCGTGCTGGCCGGCTGGACCGGGCCGGAGTACGAGTTCAACGCGGTGTTCCCGCGCGGACGCGTGCAGTCGCCGAAGGTCCGTGCGTTCGTCGACTTCCTGGTCGAGCGGCTCAACTTCGATGCCGACTACATGCAGGTGCTGTGCCCGAACACGCGGGCACGCTTCCAGGCCGCGGAGAAGTCGGCCGCCGAGGCGATCACCGCCGAGCTGGCCAAGGTGGCCGGATTGCCGGCGGCGAAGGCCAAGCGCAAGGTCAAGCAGTCGGAAGAACCGATGCGGTTGGAGATCGACGAGGAAGAGTGAGCGATGGCGCGGAGGGAATCTCCTATCCGCGCAACCGCCACGCCAGCCCCGACACCCGTGCCGCGTGCCGCGCAAGGGCCGCACGCAGCACCGGCTCGCTCGCGCACAGGTGCAGCTCGCTGCGCGCGCGCGTCACCGCCGTGTACAGCAGCTCGCGCGAAAGCGTGCGCGCATCCTGCCGCGGCAGCAGCAACCAGACCGTGTCGAACTCCGAGCCTTGCGCCTTGTGCACCGTCATCGCGAACGCGCCGGTGTGCGCCGGCAGCGCGCCCGGGTGGAAGCCGCGCACGCCCTCACTGCCCCCTGCGAACCAGGCCACGGTGTTCCCCTGCGCATCGCGCTGACAGACACCGATGTCGCCGTTGAACAGGCCATGGCGGTAACTGTTCTCCGTGACCAGCAGCAGACGTCCATGGAAGTACGGATCGCGATGGGCGCCGGCCAGCGCCTCCTCGATGCGGGCGTTGAGCACGCTGGCGCCCTGCGCGCCGTCGCGCAGGGCCGTCAGCACGCGCAGGGCCGATGCGCGCTGCAGGGCGATCACCGGATCGTCGATCAGCAGCAGCTCCCGCCACACCGACAGCAGCGTCTCGCGTCGCGGCCCGACCAGCGGGTCGCTCACGCCTTCGTGGAAGTGGACACCGCTGAGTGCGTTTGCGCGCAGCAGCTGCCCGGTGCGATCGGCGTCGCCCGCGCGCAGTGCATCGGCCAGTGGCGCCAGATCGAGCGCCTCCGATTGCCGGTAGCCTCGCTTCAGTTGGACGCGATGACCGGACAAGGCGTTCGGCTTCGCTGAGGGCGCCGCTGCGGGTACGTCACCAATCAAGGGATGCAGGCGCGTTGCCAAGGCCTGCGGCAACTCGCCGCCATCGCCCGCTGCATCGGTGATGGCCGCCAGCACGTCGCCGGCCTCGATCGATGGCAACTGGTCGCGGTCGCCAAGCAGGATCAGGCGCGCACCGTCGGCCACGGCTTCGACCAGCTTGCACATCAACGGCAGGTCGACCATCGAGGCTTCGTCGACGACAATCACGTCGTACGGCAAGGGATGATCGGGGTTGTGGCGGAAGAGGGGACTGCCCGGGATGGTGCCGAGCAGGCGATGCAGTGTGCTGGCCGTATCGGGCAGCGCGTTGCACAGGGCGATGTCGACGCCATCGATGCCTCGAAGCTTCTCGCTGGCGGCACGCAGACTCTCGGCCATCCGCTCGGCGGCGCGGCCGGTCGGCGCAGCCAGGGCGATCTGTGGCGGCGGCAACCCGGCCTGTCGCGCCTGGGCGATCAACAGCAGCAGCAGCCGGGTAATCGTGGTGGTCTTGCCGGTGCCCGGGCCGCCGGTGACCAGCAACAGCGGTTGCAGCAATGCCAGCGCGGCGGCGCGGGCCTGGCGGTCATCGTTGCGGGCCTGCGGGAACAAGGCCGCGAACAACGGCGCGAGTGCGTCGACGGCGTCGCTTTGCACAGGCCCCTTGGCGAGGCGGCGAAGCCCCGCCGCGAGCCGGCGCTCGTACTCGCGGTAGCGACGCAAGTACAGCAGACCGTTCTCCATCACCAGCGGTGCGTCACCGGCGGCGATCGCATCGGCCTGCGGCTCGCTGATCCAGCGCGAGCCCTTCAGCGCGTCGCGCCAGGCGCGGGCGTTGGGCCAGTCGACGGAATCGTCCTGCAGCCACGACGGCTGCGCCGGATCGAATGCAGCATGGCCACGCGCCACGGCCTGCGAGGCCAATGCCGCGGCGGCCAGCACCAGGTCGGGAGTGTCGGCTCCGAACAGGTCGGTACTCGTATCCCGGCGGCCAAGCCGGCGCAGACTCTGCGCGAAGGCGTGATCGAGCGTGTTGAGTACGCCGGCTCGGTGCAGTGCATCGAGCAGGCTCATGCCGCACCTCCGGCGAACAGCGCGTCCAGCGCATCGACCAGCGCCACGTCGGGCGTGTGCGCGTGGATGCCCTGCCCTTCGACCAGGCCGCGGCAGAACAGATAGCGCACGCCGCCGAAGTCGCGGCCGTAGTCGTACGCGTCGCCAAGGCGGAAGCGCAACCAGCGGTGCAGCGCCAGCGTGTAGATCAAGGCCTGCAGGTCGTACTCGCTGTGCGCCATCGCGGCGTCCAGTGCGGTCGCGTCGTAGGCAGGCAGCCGATTGGACTTGTAATCGAGCACATACCAGCGCCCGTCGACGGTGTAGGTCAGGTCGATCTTGCCGGTCATCAGGCCTTCAAGGCGGCGGCGCGTGCCGAAGCCGCGGCGCGCGGCGACGACGCCGAATCGGTGCAGCACGTCGATCAGTGCGTCGACCGACGTCGGCTGCAGGGCGAAGTGGAATTCGATTTCGGCGCGGCGAGCACTCGTGTCGAGATCGCACAGGCGACCGCCTTCGGGCAAGGCGGCGGTGAGGGTGCGGCCGACCAGGCGCTCCAGCGTCGGCAAGCCGTCGACCACGTCATCCTCGGCGTAGCCGCCATTGCGCAGGGCCGCGGCGAGGATGTCCTGCTGCCCCGCCGGTGCGCCGGCGCCGTCGCTCCACCGGTTCCATGCGAGGAAGTCGGTGTGCTCGAGGGCATCGTGCAGCACGTTGCCGAAACGGCTGCCGCTGAAGCGCGGGTCGAAGGCGTCGCCGTCGTCCAGGCGCGGCTCGGCTTCGGCCGGTTCGTCGATCGCGCCGCGCTCGTCCACGGCAACGACCACCTCGGCTCCGGCCTCGGCCTGGGCCAGCTGGGTAAAGCTGTAGACCCACCAGTCACGCGGGATCGCGCGGCGCGACACGCGCGCGTGCGCCACCGCCATGATCTGCGGCGCGTTCAAGGGCGCCGTGGGTGCAATGACCTCACCAATGGTGATCGACACGTCCGGATGGGCACGCAGCGCCTGCGCATCGAGCATCGGCGCCAGCCGCGTCTTGTCGGCCGCGTACAGGCCGCCGCTGGCGAGCCATAGCGCATCGCGCGCGCGGGTCAGGCCGACGTAGAGCAGGCGGGCGTCTTCCGCGAACTGTTCGTTGCGCCATTCCGCCGCGGCGCTTCGCCAGTCCGGGTCGTCCTTGTCGATCCGCCAGCGCAACTGGCGACGGTCGCCGTCGTGGACGATGCAATAGCGGTCGGGGCTCGGAGCCTGGCCACCGATCGCGGCGAACGGCAGGTACACCAAGGGGTATTCCAGGCCCTTGCTCTTGTGCAGCGTGACGATCTGCACGCACTGGGCGTCCGACTCCAGCCGCAGCAGCTGCGCCTCGTCCTCGGAGTCGGCTTCGGCAATGCGACGGCACAGCCAGTCCACCAGGCCGTGCAGGCCCAGCGAGCGGGCATCAGCGTCCTGCATCAGTTCGCCGAGCTGCAGATAGTTGGTGAGGCGCCGTTCGCCGTCGAGCAGGCCAAGCAGGCGCTCGGCGTGGGTGGCGCACAGGTCCGATACCAGCGCGAACGGGCCGCTGCGTTGCCAGCGCTCGCGCCAGGCCATCGCCTCCAGCTGCCGGCGGCGATAGGCGGCACCGTCGCTTTCGAGTGCATCGATCTCGTGGGCGTCGACCCCCAGCAGCACCGTCGCCAGCGCGGTGCGCAGCCGGCCATCGTCAGCCGGTTGCAGCAATGCTTCGAACAGCATGCGCAGTTCGGCGGCCTCGTCGGTGGAAAACAGGCTCTGCTTGCCGGCGGCGACGGCAGGAATGCCAACCGCCGTCAGCGCGCGCTGGATGCGCGTGGCATCGTTGTGCCGGCGCACCAGCACCGCGATGTCGGCGGGCTGCACGGGCTTGCCATCGATGGTTGCCCGGCCTTCGCGCCCCCGGCTGAGGACGTCGTGGATGGCAGCGACGCAGGCGTCGGTGGCCAGTTCGCGGGAGCGCTCGACGTTGTGGGCTTCGCCATTGGCGTCCGGGGCGATCATGCGCACGGTCAGTGCAGGTGCGGCGACGCCGTCAATGATGAAGTCGTCGTCGCTGCGCCGCTCACCCGGACGGACCGGATGGAAGTCGATGCCAGGCACCACGAACGGCCGCTCGCCGGCGTTGGCGTAGAGCGACTCGATGGCGCGCAGCACGCCCGGCCGCGAGCGGAAATTTCGGTCCAGCGGCGGTGCGCGCTCTGCCAGCGCAGCGGCGGCCAGGTAGGTATGCACGTCACCGCCGCGGAAACCGTAGATGGCCTGCTTCGGGTCGCCGATCAGGAACAGCGACCCGGGGTCGTCCGCTGATGCACGCCCTGCGCCGAAGACGCGTTCGAAGATGCCCCACTGGCGCGCATCGGTGTCCTGGAACTCGTCGACCAGGGCGACCTCGTATTGCTGGCGCAACCGTTGCGCCAGTACCTCACCGTGATCGCTGTCGAGTGCGTCGGCGACATCGTCGATGAGATCGTCGTAGGTCTGCAATCGCAAGGTCTGCTTGGTCTGGCGCAGGCGCCGGCGCGCATCGTCGCGCACGCGGTGCAGCAGCGCGACACGCTGGCGGTCATGCGCCTGGCGGTGGCGTGCGCGCGCGTCGAGGTAGTCGCCGACCGCGAGGAACAGCGGCGATTGCGGGCAGTGCGTGCGCAGCTTGACCTTGGTGCGGTCGCTGAGCGTGGCCTGCCGCAGGTTGGGCAGCTTGTCGTGGTAGTCGTCGAAGGGTCCGCCGTGATGGAGCTGCTGCTCCATCGCGCTCCACAACGGCGCCACGTGCTCTGGCTTGTAGCTGGACTTGTTCAGGAGCTCCTGCGCGATGGCGTCTTCCAGCTTACGGCGCGCGTCGTCGCCGTGCTCGACGAATGCGCGCTTCAACGCCTGGAAGCATGCATCAACGTCGGCGCGGGCCGCACCTCCGTCATCGGCAGCGCCCTCCGCAACGGGCAGCAGGGGCACCGCCGACATCAGGCTCGGCAGATCCCTGGCCAGCTCTTCGGGTGCGTGCCATAGCGTCGGCAGCAGCACCGCATCGTCGCCGTTCGCGGCAAATGCACGCCACAGGTCCGATGCCAGGGCGTCGCGCAGATCGGCGTCGCTGGTCAGCAGTTGCGGCGCGGCGAAGGGCTGGTCGCTCTCCAGCGCGTGCTCACGCAGCACGCGTGCGCAGAACCCATGGATGGTGAAGATCGCGGCGAGGTCGACTTCCAGCACGGCGCGCTGCAGGCGGCGCTGCAACTGCGCCGGGGTTTCGTTGCTGGCGGTCAGGTGGCTGTCGATGATCTGGCGGGTGAGCGCGGTGTCGGGCGCTTCTTCCTGCGTGGCTTCGGTCGCGACGATGGCGGCGGCGTGCTCGAGCCGCTCGCGGATGCGCTTGCGCAGTTCCTGCGTTGCCGCCTCGGTGAAGGTAACCACCAGGATCTTGCCAACACGCAGGTCGCGCTCGATGACGAGGCGCGTCACCAGGGTGGCAAGCGTGAACGTCTTGCCCGTGCCGGCGCTGGCCTCGATCAGGCGCACGCCGTGCAGCGGCAAGGTCAGGTAGGGATCGGTTGCGGTCAGGGGCAGGTTCATGCGCCCTGCTCCGCCGGCGCAGCGCGGCCGGTCACTGCGTCGAACACCAGCCCGGTAATGGCGGCGAAGGTCTCGCGCAACTCGCCGTCGTTCGGCAGATCGCGGCCGCGCAAGGTCAGCCTGATCGCATCGCCTTCGCCTTCCGCCCACTTGCGGCCGCTGCTGCCGCCGGTCCAGCGCTCGCGCATCTTCTGCCAGGCCTTGTCGTCGGCGGCGCCGTCGCGCATCGCGCGGTACAGCTCCCAGCCGCTGTAGGGCGCGAATGCGAGGGCTTCGCGAAGCCCGTGCGTGCGCAACTGCAACAGCTGCCGCACTGCGTCGCGCGCGCTAGCGGCTGGCAGCGGCGGGCGTTCATGGCGCTGCGCGCCTTCACCACTGTCGTGGAACTGCACCAGCGTCCTGCCCTGCCCTGCCGCGGACAGCAGCAGCCAGTCCAGGCCATCGCGGATGGTGGATGGCCCGTTGGGCTCGCCGATGCGAACCCGCGCCATCGCCTGGCCGTAGATACTGTCGATGCGACCGCGTAACAGCGTGCCGTCGATGTCGACGTCGGCCGTCACCGCTTCCTGTGCCCGGCCGCCCCGCCATTCGCCAAACTGCCGCGCGTAGGGCCGTATCTCGCCGAGCATTGCTTCGAACTCGCGTCGACCAAGGGGGCCGGAAGGCAACTGCGCGCGCGCCAGCAGGCGTTCGTACAAGCCGTCCGTTTGCTGGTCGACCAGGGCCGCGAGTACGGCTCGTTGCAGTGACGTGCGCGACCATCCGCCGCCGGGAAGCAGCATCGGCTCGGTGTCGTCGGCGAGTTCGACTTCAGCAGGCAGGCGCATGCCCATGCGCTCGCGCAGGAACTGGCCGGCTGGATCGCAGAGGAAGCGGCGCAATGCGTCGAGCGGCAGTACCTCCGCTTCCGCACCGGGCGCTGCAAGCGGGGTGGTAATCCATGGCCCGAGCGCATGCCGCTCACCGCCGTGGAGATTGGCGGCCGGATGCCATTCGTCGCGATAGCTGAAGCGGCGCGGCTCCGCGGCGTCGCCGAACGCGGCGGGCGCGAACGGCTGCAGCGGGTGGCGCACCACCAGCGCCTCCTTGGCCTCCGCATCGGCGGGGTGGTAATCGGCGATGACGTTGAGCAGTTCCGACACCAGCACGGACGGTTCGCGCGGGCTGCCGTCGCGCGGATCGGCACCCTGGTAGCTCAGGTACAGCACGTCGCCGGCGGACGCGAGCAGTTGCAGGAACAGGAAGCGGTCGTCTTCGCGCAGCGAGCGGTCGCCGTGGCGACGGTGGGCCGTGCCCAGCTGCGCACTGAGGCGGTTGAGACCGGCGGCCGGGTCGCGGCGCGGGTAGTCGCCATCGTTGAGGCCGAGCACGCAGATGACGCGGAACGGCAGCAGCCGCATCGGCACCATGCGGCCGAAGCTGACACCGCCCGTGAGCAGCGGCGCGCGTGTATCGGCCTCCGACAGGCGCGCGGCGAAGTGCGCGCGAACCACTGCGGCAGGCACGGACGCATCGAAGCCCGCGCGCTGCGCCGAGAGCGCGAAGTCGCCGATCATCGAACGCAGGCGCTCCAGCGCGCGCTGCCCGGCAACGGAGGCCGGCGGGCGCAGGAACAATGCGTCGAGCATTCCCAGCAGGCGCTCGCGCCATTGCGCAGGCGGCATCGCCTCACCCAGCGTGCGCTGATGCCGCGCCAGCACGCGCATCAGCCGCAGCAGGGTATCGAGCGCATCGGCCGCACTGCCCTCCAGCTCCGGCCAGGGCGCGACGCCGGCAATGTCCTCGTCGCTGCCACTGGCGTAGCCCAGCAACAGCCGGTCCAGCGCGAAGGCCCAAGTGTAGGCGTCGTCGCGTGGTGCTTGGTGTTGTTCGCGATGGCCTGCGTCCAGGCCCCAGCGCACGCCGGCGTCCTGCAGCCAGTCGTGCAGGCGTTCCAGTGCCGGCGCGTCGAGTCCGGCGCTGTTCGCCAGCGGCGGACTGGCCAGCAGGTCGAGCACTTCGTTGAGGCCGAAGCGCGAGACCGGAAGGGCCAGCAGGCGCAGGAAGAGTTCGGCGAGCGGTTCGCCGGCGAGCGGGCTGGCATCGGCCAGTGCGAACGGGATGAAGTCCTCGCGCCCTGCCTGGCCGCCGAAGACGGCATCGATGCAGGGAATGTACGGGTCGATGTCCGGCGCAAGCACGGCAATGTCGCGCGGCTGCAACGGCGGGTCGAAGCGCGGGTCGTCGAGCAGGCCGCGCAACTGGTCGTGCAGCACCTGCACTTCGCGCAGGCGCGTATGGCAGGCATGCACCTGCACGCTTGGATCGTTGCGGTCCACTTCGGCGCGCCACGGCGCCGGTGCACGGCGGTGCAGCAGGTCGCGCTGCAGGTGGCCAAGCAGGGTGTCGTCCTCGGGCCGGTCGCCTTCGGCCGCTTCCGGATCGACGTAGTGCGCATGTTCGTGCGCGGGATGCACCACCTCGTAACTGCCCAGCACCGCCATGAAATCGCGCCCGGCCGCGCCCCATGCCTGCAGCATCGGGTTCTCGTCCACTTCGGTGCCGAACGGATCGTCGGCGCCGCTGCGCAGTTGTTCGGCGAGGGTCTGCAGATCGCCCCAGTAGCTTCGGGTCGGGCTGGGCAGGTAGAAGTGCAAGGTGCCGACGCGGGCCTGGGTGGCGATCACGCGCAGCACGTCGGGCGACATGTTCAAGGTCGCGAACGCGAACAGGCGCGATGGCAAGCCCTTCGGCAACGGCCCGGCCTCGTCGGCAAATCGTTCCAGGTACTCGCCGATCCGCTGCGCGCGGTGACCGCCGCCGGCCGCGACGCGGCGCCACAGTGCGGCCTGCGGGTCACCGGGTTCGTGCCCCGCTTCCCACGCCAGCAGCCAGTCGCGGCGCCAGGCCTGGTACTTCTCGAACACGCCTGCCAGCTCACCGGCGAGCGACCACGGCTTCAAGGCATCGGCGCCGGCGTGCAGGTAGGCGCGCAGCGGCCGCAGTGCCGGCGTGCGCAGCGCCGTCGGGTCGGTCAGGGCGGCGTACAGATGCCACTGCAGCGAGTCGGCGTCGAGGTCCTCGGCGCCGCCGGGCACGTTCGCGTCCAGCGCGCGGTGGACGAATTCGCCCGGGGTCAGGAACTCCAGGTTGGCGGCAACGCCATAGACCCGGGCCAGGGTCGCCTGCAGCCAGCGCCGCATTGCCACCTGCGGGATCAGGACGATATCGGGGGCCAGCAGCGACTGCCCCGGCGCCGGACCACGCAGTTCCTGCGCGAGCAGCTGCGCCAGTATGTCCAGGGAATTGGAGTGGTAGAGGCGGAAGTCGGGGCGGCTGGGCATCGGCACTATCTTGCCGGAGCAGCGGCGCACGCGTTGAGACCGGAGGTGTCGAGCCCACCGGCCGAACCTGCCACAATGCCCGCCCCGCTTCCCGTTCAGCGATCTCCGGCGACACTGCCGACCTCGCTGCACGGCAGTTCCGGAATGCACCCCGCGCGCATGAGCAATGAAGGCCCCATCGTTCGCCTGAGCCAGCTTCGCCTCGATCGTGGCGGACGCACGGTGCTGCGCGACATCAATCTCGATGTGCCGCGTGGCGGCATCGTCGCAGTGCTCGGTCCGTCTGGCAGCGGCAAGTCGACGCTGCTGGCCGCACTCACTGGCGAACTGGAGCCGGCAGCCGGTTCGGTCGAAGTGCTCGGCAAGCCCGTGCCGCAGAACCGGCGCGCCCTGCTGGAGTTGCGCAAGGGCATCGGCGTGCTGCTGCAGGGCAATGGCCTGCTGACCGATCTCACCGCAGCCGAGAACGTCGCGCTGCCGATCCGCGCCCACACCAACCTGCCCGAGCCGGTCATCCGCCAGCTGGTGCTGATGAAGCTGCACGCAGTCGGACTGCGCGCCGCGGCCGATGCCTACCCGCGCGAACTGTCCGGCGGCATGGCGCGTCGCGTCGCGCTGGCACGTGCGCTGGCGCTGGACCCGCCGCTGATGATTTACGACGAGCCGCTGACGGGCCTGGACCCGATCGCCAGCGGCGTGGTGATGGCACTGGTGCGTCGCCTCAACGACACCCTCGGCCTGACCAGCATCGTGGTCACCCACCACGTCCACGAAACCCTGCCGGTGGCCGACCACGCCATCGTCATCGCCAATGGCAGCATCGTCTTCTCCGGCACGCCGGCGGAGCTGGAGGCGAGCGACGATCCGCTCGTGCGACAGTTCCTCAAGGGCGAGCCGGACGGTCCGATCGCCTTCGATGCCGCGCCGCGTGCGGCGGAGTACGTCTGATGCCCTTCGTTGCCGCGACCCGCTCGCTTGGCCGCGCCGGCCTGTTTTCACTGTCGGTGTTCCGCGCCTCGAAGCCGACCCCGGACTTCTTCCGGGAGCTGATTCGCGAGATCTACAAGATCGGCGCACGTTCGCTGCCAATCATTGCCGTTGGCGGCGCGTTCGTCGGCCTTTCGGTGACGTTGCTGGGTTACCGCGCGCTCGAGACCTACGGCGCCACCGCGCAGGTCAGCGCCCTGCTCGGCCTGGGCATGTACCGCGAGCTGGGCCCGGTACTGACCGCCCTGCTCTTCATCGGCCGCGCCGGCAGCTCGATTGCCGCCGAACTGGGCCTGATGCGGGCCACCGACCAGATCACCGCCCTGGGCCTGATGGCGATCGACCCGGTCGGCAAGGCCGTCGCGCCCCGGTTCTGGGCGGCCGTGATCTGCGTGCCGCTGCTGACGGGCTTCTTCTGCAGCTTCGCCATCAGCGCCAGCTACTTCGAGTCGGTCCACGTGATCGGGCTCGATAGCGGCACGTTCTGGCAGGTTTTGAAGGATAGCGTCGATTTTGTCGACGACTTCCTGATGGCGCTGGTCAAGTCGGCGGTGTTCGGCGGGACCGCGGCCCTGGTCGCGTCCTACGTCGGTTTCCATGCCGAGCCGACCATCGAAGGCACCTCGGTCGCCACCACCCGCGCGGTGGTGAACGCCTCGCTGCTGGTGCTGATGTTCAATTTCGTCATGTCCGCCTTTCTCTTCCGATAAGGCGACGCACCTTATGAGTACCCATCGATGAGCATCCGCGCCCCCCGAATCGAATTTGCCGTCGGCGCCTTCCTGTTGCTGGCCCTGGGCTCGCTGCTGGTGCTGGCCCTGGCCTCGACCAATGGCCGCTGGGGCCTTGGCAGCGATACCTACCCATTGACCGCACGTTTCTCGACGATCGGCGCACTTCGGCCCAATGCCCCGATCAAGATCGGTGGCGTTGCTGTCGGACATGTCGACAAGATCGACGTCGATCCCGTCAAGTTCGACACCGTTGTGACCCTGGCGGTGAACAAGCGCTACGACAAGCTGCCGGCCGACACCGCCGCCAGCATTCTCACCAGCGGCCTGCTCGGCGAGAGCTACATCAATCTCGCGCCCGGCGGAGACCCGGAATC
>DATDBI010000238.1:0-10167 GCA_036524915.1 Lysobacter sp.
CGGAAGTGAAACGCACATGCGCCGATGGTAGTGTGGCTTAAGCCATGCAAGAGTAGGTCATCGCCAGGGGCTTTACCCCAAAACCCCCAGCCGAAAGGTTGGGGGTTTTTCTTTGAGCGACCAGAAAGTTAATAACCCCGAATACCCGCATTAACTCCAGACACGGCCGGGGCGGGGGGTAGCAGCCAGATTGCTGGCGATCGCCCGGGGCCGCTAGCGACGCGGCCCCCGCCTACGACTCACCCCACAGCGCGCAACGTCACCACGAGTACATCGCGATGCGATGGCTGCTGCGGATCCAGCGCTTCCACCGCGGTGACGCCGTGGAACACGCGCGAATCGTCCACGAGCGCCGCGTCCATGGGATGCGTGAGCGTGAAGCTGCCCAGTTCGTGGCCATCGGCGGCGTGGATGGTGGTGGTTCCGCTGACGATGTTGTGGCGATCGATCAGCAGCACCAGCACGTAATTGACGCCATCGCGGTGCACGCCTTCAGGCGTGGGTTGCCCGGGTTCACCCGGACGGGCATCGATGCGGAACTGATGCATCTCGATATGCCAGCCGGACACATCCGGCGACAGCTCGCCATAGAAATCCCGGCAGAACGCGAGGATCGTGCGCAGGCTGGAACTCTCGGCGACCTCAGGCAGTACCGGCTCGAACCAGCGCTCGATGCCACCTTGCAGGTTGTTGTAATCGCGGCTCTGGTAATGCGGCTGGTGCGGCTGGCGGACGATGTCACCGCGACGATCTGCCGAGAACACGGCAAACCGGCGGCGACGGTGGTGGCCAACGGCTGCCAGGTATGCGTCCGGTGCCAGGTCGTCCCAGCTGGCAGCAAAGCGCGCCCAGTCGTGCAGCGCATGCCGCTGTTCGAACAGGTCGCGCATGACACTGCCGTCGACAAAGCTGAAGCCGTCGCGCACTAGCGTGTCATGCAGCGCGGACAAGGTGTTCCGGATTGTTTGCATTTGGGGGATGGCAGGCAAATGCGCGGCGTCGTGGGTCCGCCCCGCGGGAATCAGGACGGGCTCAGGGCGTGATGTTCAGCGCGGCCTGCACCAGCAGCCAGAGCACGCAGACGAAACCGGCGGCCCAGGCCGCGCTGCGGAGCATGTGATGCCCGCTGATGTAGAGCAGGCCGTGGGCTATGCGGAAGACGACGAACGCCATGGCCAGGGTTCCGATCTGCGCATGCGCAACGCCTGCAAGCTGGGCCATGACGACGCCCGCCGCGAACGGCGCGAACGCTTCATAGCTGTTGAGCTGCGCGGCGCTGGCACGAAGCGAACGCTGGCTCTGCTGGCGTTCCTGCCAGCGGCGCGGGTCGCGGTTGTCGTAGCGTTCTCCGCTGGCCTTGGCGATGGCGACCCAGAGGTAGGGCAGGAAGGCGGCGATCAGGACACAGACATAAGCGGTGGCAAGCGTCATGGCATTCCCCGGCTGAACCAGCGACCAGCGTAGCCGAAAACGCCGACGGCGCCCCACCATGGGGGCGGCGCCGTGGTTTGCGCAACGTCAGCGAGGACTACTTGCCGGCGGGCTTCATCAGCCTGTTGTGCGCCGCCCGGAAGGCATTGCCTTCGTACCAGTTGGGCCATTGTTCGTTGCCGGCCAGGGTCTTGCCGACGCCGTACAGTGCGTCGAGATCCTGGATCACGCCTTCCAGCTTCCAGGTCGGGTCGTACTGATCGCTTGGCTTGTGATAGCGGTTGTCGCGGTAATCCACCTGTGCTTTCTGTCCCGCTTCAATGCCACCGTCGACAAGATCGTCGCCGCCCTTTGCGTACAGCGCAGGCACGCCGGCCTTGGCGAAGTTGAAATGATCGGAACGGAAGTAGAAGCCGTCTTCCGGTGTCGCCTCCGCGTGCAGCACGCGCTGCTGGCCATCGGCCACGGTCTTGAGAATGTCCTCAAGCTCGGAGCTGCCAAAACCGACCACCGTCATGTCCCGCGCCTTGCCGATGACCGGCATCGCGTCGAGGTTGATCACCGCGACCGTCTTGTCGAGCGGCACGGTCGGATGAGCGACGTAGTACTTCGAGCCGAGCAGGCCCGACTCCTCCAGCGTCACTGCAAGGAACAGCAGCGAGCGGTCCGGCGGCGGTTGCTGCCTGGTGAAGGCCTCGGCGATCTCGAGGATGCCGGCCACACCCGTCGCATTGTCGACGGCGCCGTTGTAGATGCTGTCGGCGCCGGCGGGAGCGGCTTCACCGTGACCCTCATGACCGTGGTTGCCCAGATGGTCCCAGTGCGCCATGTAGACGATGGTTTCGTCGGGACGCTTGGCGCCCGGCAGGCGTGCCATCACGTTGCGCGAGGCCTTCTGGCTGATCGTGCTCTTCAGGTCGACCGCCAGCTTCGCCTGCAGCGGGATTGCCTTGAACCCCGGCTTGCCGGCGGCCTTGTAGAGCGCGTCGAGGTCCTGTCCCAGTGACGACAGCAGGCTGCGTGCGACGTCGCCGGTGATCCAGCCCTGCACGGGAAGTCTCGGTTCCGGATCGTCCTTGGCAGGCAGGTCGAACTGCGCGCCCGACCAGGAATTCTTCACCACGTCCCAGCCGTAGGACGCGCCGTCGCTGTCGTGGATGATCAGCGCGGCCGCCGCGCCCTGGCGTGCGGCTTCTTCGAACTTGTACGTCCAGCGGCCGTAGTACGTCATCCGCTTGCCTTCGAACAGCTTCGGATCCTGGCCGTGGAAGCCGGGGTCGTTGACGAACATGACCACCGTCTTGCCCTTCACGTCCACGCCGGCGTAGTCGTTCCACTTCTGCTCGGGGGCGTTGACGCCGTAGCCGACGAACACCAGCTCGCTGCCGTCGACCTTGACCTCGTTCTTGCCGGTGCGCGTGCCGATCACCATGTCGCTGCCGAACTTCAGCTCACGCGGCTGGCCCTTCACGTCGAGCCTGAGCACGGTGCCCTCGTCGGCAACCGTCTGCACCATTGGCACCGTCTGCACGTAGCTGTCGCCATTGCCGGGCTGCAGACCCATGCGCTTGAACTGCGCTTCCAGGTAGGCGACCGTCTTGTCCTCGCCAGGGCTGCCCGGCGCCCGGCCCTCGAACGCGTCCGACGCCAGCGTCTTGACGTGCTCGGCAAAGTCGGCGGCATTGATCGTGTCGCCGAACGCGTGGCTGTTGCCAGGGTCGGCGGGAGCCGGGCTGGGCGCGGCGGCCGTGGGCGCCTCGGCGTCGGGTTTCGAACACGCCGCGAGCGCGAGCGTGCCGACGATTGCGGCGGTAAGCAGGGAAGTGCGGGACATGGGACCTCCAGAATGGGGCGAGCGCGCCCACCGAAATGGGCGCGCGCTTCGATTCTAGAGGATGCCTGCCATGGGGAACCTTGATGCCGGTTGGCAAGGTGTCCTGCGGGACAGGCCCCAATTCACTCCGCCGGCGGCTGCGCCCCGTCGAAGCGGACCGCGGTGGCCCCGGTGATCGCACCGGTCTTCGCCGTGTTGTGCACGTACAGCGTGACCTTGCGCTCGAACACCAGCGGACCGTCGACAACCGCATTGGGCCCGATGATCACGCGCGGATCGCGGCGGTTGTACGAGAACCAGCTCTGGGTCGGCTTGGTGTAGTGGATGCGGCCCTTCACGTGCGAGCCCACGCCGACGGTGAGATCGCCGTTGACGGTGGTGATGTCTCCGCCGACGTCGGTGTCGACCAGGCCGATGGCACCGTTGACGGTTTCGATGCTGCCGCGCACTTCGCCATTGCGATCGACGAAGACGCCGCCGTTGACGGTTTCCAGCCCGCCATCGAGGCGTGCCTTTTCGCCGACGCGAATGCTGCCGTTGACGGTTTCGAGGCCGCCGGCCTGGACGTCTTCGGCGGCGCTGATGCTGCCGTTGACCGTCTCGGCGTCGCCGGCACGGGCGCCCGCGCCGATCTTGATGCTGCCGTTGACCGTCTCGAGCTTTCCGGCCTGCTGGCCGGCTTCGACGGTGATGCTGCCGTTGACCTTTTCGATGTCTTCGGCGGCGAACGCGACCGGAGCGGACAGGGCCAGGGCGAGAGGGAGTACGAGAACAGGGCGAATGCGCATCGTTAGGGATTCCGTATAGGGACAGGCTTCAATGCAGGAGATGCGGTAAGGGCGGCTTCGGTTTACGCCGCTTCGCTACAATCGCAGCCAGTGCCGGTCCAGGCCCGTGCCCGAAGTCACCTTTCCTCCAGCCTTAATGGGAAATTCCGACGTGTCAGCCACTCCAGTGCGCCCCAAACCCGTTGTCCTGCTGATCCTCGACGGCTGGGGCCACCGTGAAGACCCGACCGACAACGCCCTGGCCCAGGCCACCCTGCCCAACTGGCACGCGCTGCTCAAGAGCGCCCCGCACACCCTCATTCATACCGAAGGGCGCCACGTCGGCCTGCCGGACGGGCAGATGGGCAATTCCGAGGTCGGGCACATGAACCTGGGTGCTGGCCGGATCGTCTACCAGGACCTGACCCGGATAGACGCCGCGATCGAGGACGGCAGCTTCTTCGGCAACGAGGAGCTGCGGGCGGCCTGTGCGGCCGCGCAGTCCAGCGGCGGGACGCTGCATGTGATGGGCCTGCTGTCGCCCGGCGGCGTCCACAGCCACGAGAACCACATCTTCGCGATGCTCGAGCTGGCCAGCATGGCCGGGGTCGCCAAGGTCGCGGTGCACGCCTTCCTCGACGGCCGCGACATGCCGCCACGGTCGGCCGAAGCCAGCCTCAAGCGCCTGCAGGACGTCTGCCGCAAGCTCGGCAACGCCCATGTGGCCACGGTCAGCGGCCGCTACTTCGCGATGGACCGCGACCAGCGCTGGGACCGCGTGCGCCGTGCCTGGGATGCAATGGTCGAAGCGCGCAGCGAGCACGTCACCACCGGACCGGTCGAGGCGTTGCTGCAGGCCTACGGGCGCGGCGAGAACGACGAGTTCGTCGCGCCGACCGTGATCGAGGGCCACGTGCCGATGGCCGATGGCGACGCGATGGTCTTCATGAACTTCCGCGCCGACCGCGCGCGCCAGCTGACGGCGGCCTTCGTCTCGCCCACCTTCGATGGCTTCCAGGCGCGCCGTCCGGCGTTGTCGCGCTTTGTCTGCCTGACCGAGTACGACGCGCGCCTGCCGGCACCGGTCGCGTTCGGACCGGACGATCTTCGCCACACCCTGGGCGAAGTGCTGGCCGACCACGGTCTCAAGCAGCTGCGCATCGCCGAAACCGAGAAGTACGCGCACGTCACCTTCTTCTTCAGCGGCGGCCGCGAGGATCCCTACGAGGGCGAGACCCGCATCCTCGTGCCCAGCCCGAAGGTCGCCACGTATGACCTGCAGCCGGAAATGAGCTGTCCGGAAGTGACCGCGAAGCTGACCGAGGCGATCCGCTCGGGCGATATCGATGTTGCCATCTGCAACATCGCCAATCCCGACATGGTGGGCCACACCGGCGACATCGGCGCCGCGATCCAGGCCGCAGAAGCGGTCGACATCGCGATCGGCGCGATCACCCAGGCGGTGCGCGACACCGGCGGTGCGCTGCTGATCACCGCCGACCACGGCAACCTGGAGATGATGCGCGACGCCTCGACCGGGCAGCCGCACACCGCCCACACCGTCGGCCCGGTGCCGTTTGTGTACGTCGGACAGCGTGCGGCCACGTTGCGCAGTGGCGGCGCCCTGCGCGATGTCGCACCCACCATCCTGGACCTGCTCGGCCTGCCGCAACCGGCGGAAATGAGCGGCAGCAGTCTGCTGGCAAGTTGACCGCGCCGATGCCGACTTCCGCGATGCGACTGCTGCGTGCGTTCGCCATCGTTGCCTTCTGTGTCGCCACCGCGGTGGCGATGCCGGCCGCTGCGCAGAACAGCCGCGAGGCGGAGCGCAAGCTGGAGAAAATCCAGCGTGAACTGAAGTCGGTTGCCGACGAGCGCCGCAAGATCGAAGGCCAGCGCGGCGACGCGTCGCGCCAGTTGCGCGCGGCCGACGAAAAGGTCGGTGAGTCCAACCGCCGCCTGCGCGATATCGAGATGCGCCTGGCCCGCGAGCAGGCATCGCTGGCGCAGTTGCAGCAGCAACGCGTGGCCTTGCAGGAGCGGATGTCGGCGCAGCGGCAGGAGCTGGCGCAGTTGCTGCGCGGGGCGTACCTGCAGGGGCAGGATGCACCGCTCAAGCTGTTGCTGGCACAGGACAGCGTCGCCGAGGGCAGCCGCACCATGGCCTATTACGGCTATCTGCAGCGCGACCGCACCCGTCGTATCACCGAGCTGAGCTCGCAGTTGAAGGAGCTCGATGCCCTGCATGCACAGATCGTGCAACGACGCGGCGAGCTCGACAGCACCCGCGAGCAGCAGCGCAGCCAGCTCGGCGGCCTGCAGTCCGACCGCAAGCAGCGCGCGGCGCTGGTTGCCTCGCTTGACCAGAGTTACAAGGACCGCGCCTCGCGCGAACGCGCGCTTGGCCGGGACGCCAAGGGACTGGAGCAGCTGTTGAAGAAGCTGCGCGTCGCCGCCGCCCGTGCGGAAGAACAGCGGCGGTTGGCAGCCGAGCGCGCCGCGCGCCAGGAAGCGCGCCGGGGCAACGGCGAGCCCGCGCCGCGCAAGCCGGTGGTGGTGGCCAGTGCGCCGGCGCCGCAGGTGGGCGGATTAGGCTGGCCGGTCTCCGGAGCGCTGCTGGCCGGGTTCGGTGCAACCATGCCCGACGGTCGCGGCAGCGATGGCCTGCTGATCGCCGCCAGCGCCGGCACCCCGGTCAAGGCGGTCGCAGACGGCAGCGTGGTCTATGCCGAATGGATGACCGGTTACGGGCTGTTGCTCATCGTCGACCACGGCAACGGGTACATGAGCCTGTATGCGCACAACGACGCGCTGCTCAAGGATGTCGGCGCCAGCGTCAAGCGTGGCGATACCGTGGCCACGGTCGGAAATTCCGGTGGCCAGGGCCGGCCGGCGCTGTACTTCGAGTTGCGCCGCAACGGTGCGCCGGTGAACCCGGGAGCCTGGCTGCGCCGCTGACGGCTGAATGCACGTCACCGCTGGTCCGCCGGTTTGTGAAAGGTTTAACGAAAGCCTTCCATTGCCCCGTGGCAACGTGTCCATAATCGACGGCAACGCGGCCTTTGCAATGCGGGGCCGCGACCCGATGTCTTCCAGGCGCCGCCTTTCAAGGCGCCCTTCCCGGAGTTCCGTGCATGTCCCTGCGTCACCTGGTTCTGGCTCCTCTCGCTGGTGCGGCGCTGGCCGCTGCGGTCGCCTTGCCGGCCGTGGCGCAGGAGCCACCGCCCGCGACTCCGCCGTCAGAAGCGGCGCCGTCCGAGGCAGCACAGGCGCCCATCGAATCGCCTGACGCCGAGACCACCGAGTCCAAGGTCCCGCTGGAGGAGATCCGCCGCTACGTTTCGGTCTACAACGCGGTCAAGCAGGCGTACGTCGAGCCGGTCGGTGACGACAAGCTGATGCACTCGGCGATCCGCGGCCTGCTGTTCGACCTCGACCCGCACAGCGTCTACCTCGACAAGAACGATGCCGAAAGCTTCGAGGAGCAGTCGCGCGGCGCCTATGACGGCGTCGGTGTCGAACTGATGCGCCAGCCCGACGGCAGCCTGCGGGTGATTGCCCCCATCGACGACACACCCGCTGCGCGCGCCGGCATCAAGGCCGGTGACGTGATCACCGCCATCGACGGCAAGCCGTTCAAGCCCGACGAGGGCGACAACTCCGGCCCGCTGCGCGGTTCGGCCGGCAGCAGTGTCACCCTGACGATCGTGCGCGAGGGCAAGGACAAGCCCTTCGACGTGACCATCAAGCGCGAGACCATCCGGATTGCCAGCGTGCGCAGCAGGATGCTCGAACCTGGCTACGGCTACATCCGCATCAGCGCATTCCAGGCCGATACCGCAGCCGATTTCGAGACGAAGATCGAAGCGCTCAAGGCGCAGGCTGGCGGCAAGCTGCGCGGCCTGGTCATTGACCTGCGCAGCAATCCGGGCGGCCTGCTGACCTCGGCGGTGCAGATCGCCGACGACCTGCTCGACAGCGGCAAGATCGTCAGCACGCGCGGGCGCATCGCCATCAGCGATGCCGAGTTCGCCGCCACCCCGGGCGACCGCCTGGGCGGCGCGCCGCTGGTGGTGCTGGTCGACGCCGGTTCGGCCAGCGCGGCCGAGGTGCTGGCCGGTGCGTTGCGCGACAACCGCCGGGCACGGATCGTGGGCAGCCGCACGTTCGGCAAGGGCTCGGTGCAGACCGTGCTGCCGCTGGACAACGGCGATTCGGTCAAGCTGACCACCGCGCGCTACTACACGCCCAGTGGCAAATCGATCCAGGCGCTTGGCATCACCCCGGACGTGGTGCTGCACCCGCCCAAGGATGATGACAAGAGTGTACGCAACCTCACCGAGGCGAGCCTGCCTGGCCACCTTCGCGGCGACGAAGAGGCCGATGGCCAGCCCGGTGACAACGCCGGCGACGTGCTCGACGGCGACGCGCCGATCACCGCGGCGCTGGTTGAACTGAAGAAGCCGGTGGCTAGCGTCGCCAAACCGGCGGCGAAGCAGTAGCCAAACAGCCGGGTCGCCAGCAAGCTGGCTCCTACGGCACGTGCGTCAGCGCGGTTTGGCGGGCAGCGGGAACGGCGTGACCACCTTTTCGCCGGTGGTCGCGTCACGAATGGCCGACTGGCCTTTGCGCTCGACTTCCTCGATCCGCACGATGCTGTGCATCGGCAGGTGCAGCACGCGGGTGTTGCCGAACTCGTCGCGCAGGCGCTCTTCGGTCGGATCGATCACCACGCCGTCGTGGACGTCGAACACCAGCTCGACAATCTCGGTGAACCCCCACAACGCACCGGAACCGACGTGACGGGCGTAGAGCTCGTACACCTTGCCGGCGTTGAGGAAGGTCACTTTGTAGAGGGGCTTGGCCATGGCGCAGGGAATGTCCGACGGTGAGGATTCAGCGGCGACGGCAGAACGCCTCACCAGCCAAGACAATGGGGCGGGGCGCTCGTCTTCTCAAGCGCACGCTGTCATGCCCGCAAGCATGCATTCCAAGCTTGAGTGCTTGATACATCGAGGCGGTGGTTACTACAGACCGCGCTTTCGGCGCAGTCGCCGGGCGATGCCGGCACGCGCGAGCAGCGCGAACGCGCCGCCGAAGGCGAAGCCTGCCAGGTGCGCCGACCACGCCACGGCACCAAACGCCGGGCCAATGAAGGTGAAAAGCAGCTGCAGCAACGCCCAGACGCCGATCAGCAGGGGCGCCGGCATCTTCACGAACTGCAGGAACAGGCCCAGCGGCACGACCACGCCTAACTTGGCGCTGGGAAACAGCGCCAGGTAGGCGCCGATCAGCGCCGACACGGCGCCGCTGGCACCGATGATCAGCCGGTCGGGCGTGCCGATCGCGATCACCGCGGCGAGGTTGGCGACCGCGCCGCCAAGCAGGAACAGCATGAGCAGCCGCCACGGCCCCATCGCCCGCTCGGCAGGCAGTCCGAAGATCAGCAGGAAGACCAGGTTGCCCAGCAGGTGGGCCCAGTCGGCATGCAGGAACAGCGCGGTGAACAGGCGCAGCAGTACCCCGCTGCGCAGCGACGACCACCATTCCTGGGCCGAGGTCAGGCCGCCCGAGAGCGCGCCCCACTCCAGCAGCAGGCGTCGCTGCTGGGAGTCGGGCAGCAGTTCAACCCCGATGAAACACAGCCAGAGAATGCTGAACAGGGCTGGCGTGGCCCAGCGGAGCGGAACGCGCTCGCGGGTCGGGATCGAGACGAACACCGGTCAGGCCTCCCGGCCAGGAAGGCGCGGAAACGACCGGATTTCTGGCTGCGTGCAAGTGCGGACGGGCATGCCGGCTGTTGTTAGCTTTGGGTTAACTGCCGCGCTATAGTGCATACGGCGTCGTACGTCGGGAGGGGTTTCCGGCGCGAATCTGGCGCCCGGAACGGCCGGGTGCCAAGGCAATGGCGGCCGCGGAAGACATAAATACTCCAATGGAGACTACACGCATGCAACACGTTCACCGCTTTACCCGCCTGTCGGCGCTGGCTCTGGGCATCACCGGCGCACTGGCAATCGGTCAGGTTCACGCTTCTGCGTTCCAGATCAAGGAAAACAGCGTCAAGGCACAGGGCCGCTCGTTCGCTGGCTCGGCCATCGCCCCGGGCGACGTCTCGGTGGTGTCGAACAACCC
>DATDBI010000239.1:0-4746 GCA_036524915.1 Lysobacter sp.
CGGCGAGAACGTGGTCAGCGAGATCCGCCGTGCCCTGGGCAGCTTCCCGGCGCTGCCGCTCAATGCCGAGATCGCGCCGCGTTCGGTGCTGACCGGCTGGGTCGCCGGCGAGGAAATGCCCGAAGGCCTGTCGCTGGGCGATGAATGCGAACTGCGCGACCCGATCGATCAGGGCGCGGTGGTCAAGGTGCAGCGCATGGAGCTGCAGAGCGACGAGATCGCCAAGCACCTGGAGTCGGGCAAGCAGGTCACGCGCCTGGCCCTTGTCCTCGACGACCATGTGTCGTTCGTGCTCGGCGAGGACCTGGTGGTTCGCAAGTTCAAGCTGCTCGACGGCGCCGTCGACGAGCTTGAATCGACCGAGCGTGACGACCTGCGCGCCGAGCTCGATGCGCGCTTCGTGCTGATGGCCGGCGAGTTCAAGCGCCTGTTCACGGTGCTCGAAGGCGCGCTGAAGCTGTCCCGCGCCGAGCTGTGACCGTCGCACCGGGCTGCGCTCGAGGTGATGCGATCGGGTCGATGTCACCGGGCCGGTGTCATCGGGCCGATGGTATCCGGGTCAAACCCCTGCGCAGCCGCGAGCACGTATGATCGGACGCGTACCTTGTTGCGCCCGTGGTGGTGGCTGACGCCGCGACCACACGCTGTCGCGTTCGCACCCCCATCGAGCCGCCCGCCATGCCTTCGCAGTTTCGAATGTTCGGCCGCCTGCTGGCGCCGAAACCACGCACGATCGAGCGCGAGACGCTCGACGTCGAACTGGGCGACGGCCGTACCATCGTCCTGCAACGCGTGCGCGATCCGCGCGCGCGCCGCCTCAAACTGTCGGTGGACGAACGCGGTGCCCGCCTCACGATGCCAACGCGCGGCAGCATTGCCGCCGCCGACCGGTTCGTCACCGAGCACCTGCAATGGCTGGCGCTGCAGCTGGACCGGTATGGCATCGACGGCGTGCCGGTGCTGGAACGCGACGTCACCTCGGAGCTGCCGCTGCGTGGCGTGATGTACCCGTTGCGGTGGCAGCCAGGCCGTTTCACGCGGCTGGAGGTCGACGCCGGCGATGAAGGCGCACTGGTGCTCACCCTGCCTGACCGCGCTGGCGATGTCGCGATCCGCCGCGCCGCGCGCGATTTCTATGAAGCGCAGGCACGCGCCGATGTCGGGCGCTGGTTGCCGCGCTACCTGCCGTCGCTGCCGCGGGCGCCACGGCGGGTGATGTTCAAGATGATGTCGTCGCAGTGGGGCTCGCTGGCGCCGGACGGTTCGATGGCGCTGGACCTGTCACTGGTGCTGGCGCGGCCCGGCGCCTTCGAATACGTGGTGGTGCACGAGCTGTGCCACCTGATCCATGCCGATCATTCGCGCGCGTTCTGGCGCGAGGTCGAGGCGCGCTGGCCGCACTGGCGTGAGGAGCGTGAGTATTTCCACGGCGAGGGGCGGCGGTTGAAGGCGACGCTGCGTGCGCTGTGCGGGAAGGCGACGACGTAACGCTGCGTGTCAGTTGCCGCGCGGCACTGTCAGGAAATCGCCGATCGTTTCCGCGACGAGCGCCGGATTCTCCATGTGCAGATGGTGCCCGCCGTCGAGCACCACCAGCTCACCGCGCGGCAACAGGCCGGCGCGATCGCGCCGCAGCGCGTCAGGCAGGTACGACTGCGCCGGGTTGGCGAAGATCACCCGGGTCGGACACTCGATGCCTGCAACGAGGTCGCGGATCTGCGGCTCGGTCAGGCGCTGCATTGACGGCAGGGTCAGGCGCGGATCGCTCGACCAGACGAAACCTCCCTCGACCGGCGCCACGCCACGCTCCACCAGCAATCGCGCGGCCGATTCGCTGAGCCGGCTGCCGACCTGCTCGCCGGCGGCCATGCGCGCCCGCACCGCAACCATCGGGTCGGAGAACACCCGCAGCGATTTGCCCGGCAGCGCGCGCATCGCCGCGACCGCGTTGCGAAGGCGCGGCACGGTGCGTTCGGGCAGCTCCGCCAGCGCACCGAGGGCTTCGATCGCCACCAGGCGCTCCACGCGATCCGGGCAGGCCGCAGCCACGAGGCTGGAGATGCCGGCGCCCATCGAGTGGCCGAGCAGCGCAAAGCGCTCCCAACCCAGCGCGTCGGCGACATCGAGCACGGCGTTGACCGCGGCCGCGAACGAGTAGTCCGCGCCGGGCGGCAGGTGCGCGCTGGCGCCGTGGCCGGGAAGGTCGGGAGCGACCAGCTCGATGCCGTGCAGGTGCTCGGCCAATGGCAGGAAGCTGGCGGCGTTGTCCAGCCAGCCGTGCAGGGCCAGCACGCGCGGCGCGCCGGATTCGCCGCCGCGCAGGCCGGTGATGCGGCCCAGCGGCGTGTCGATCACGAATTCATTCAGGTGTACGGGCATCAGTGCCAGGCCTCAAGGCGATTCCTTGCGATTGCCGCCAGCACACGGGCGTGGTCGCGACTGTCGTTGAGGCACGGGATGTAGCGCAGCGAGCCGCCCCCGTCCGCCGCGAATCCTTCCGCCAGCATCATCGCCACTTCCTCGAGCGTCTCGATGCAGTCGACCGGGAAACCCGGCGCCACGACATCGACACGGCGCACGTTGCGCTCGGCAAGCGATCGCAGCGTGGCTTGCGTGCTCGGTTCGAGCCAGCGATCGCGGCCGAAGCGCGACTGGTAGCTCAGCGACCAGGCATCGTCGGCCAGGCCCAGGCGCTGCGCGATCGCGCGCGCGCTGGCCTGGCACTGGCTGGCATAGGGGTCGCCGGCGTCGACCAGCCGCTGCGGCAGGCCGTGGAAGGAGAACAGCAGATGCTCGCCGCTCCCGTTCGCTGCGCGATCCTGGGCGATGGACCTTGCCACCGCGGCCACCCAGCCCGGATCGAGGTGGTACTCATCGACCATGCGTGTGGGCAGGCCATGGCGGTCCCCGGCCAGCACGTCGCCGACCGAGGCGGTGGTGGTGGTCGAGTACTGCGGGTACAGCGGCAGCACCAGCACCCGGCGCACGCCTTCGCTGGGCAACCGTTGCAACGCCGCAGCCAGCGAGGGGGTGCCGTAGCGCATCGCATCGATCACGCGAAGATCGGGCATCTCGTCCTGCAGCACCCTCGCCAGGCGGCGTGTGTAGACGGCCAGCGGCGAGCCGCCATCGTCGCCGGGCACCCAGATGCTGGCGTACTTCTTCGCCACCACCTTCGAGCGCAGCGGCAGGATCACCAGGTGCAGCAGCGGCAGCCACAGCGCGCGCGGGATCTGGACCACGCGGCGGTCGGACAGGAATTCGGCCAGGTAACGGCGCACCGCCGCCGGCGTCGCCGCGTCGGGGGTGCCAAGGTTGACCAGCACCAGGGCCGTGTCGGGGGTGTCGGTGGGATGCGCGTCGTCGGCGACGGCGATGCTGGCGGGGGCTTGCATGTGCATAGGATGACAGCTGCACATCGATGTTGCCCCTCCCCGCCACTTCCCAGGTCGCACCGGGGTCCGCACCCGGGTGGACTGCAGGACGATGGAATCGACCGGCCTGCCGTGCGAACGTCTGACTTGTGCGACGGTTGGATCGACCGCGGGATCTTTCAGCTTATGCGACGCGCGACCGTTTGCGTCGCTTGACGTTTGCGCTGATTCGGTGAGGATTCATCGCCACATAACTAGCCTGAACCGACTGCCCTGTTGGCGGTCGAATCCAAATATCCCCCTGGAGTCCGCCATGTCACCCCGCCTGCCGTCACGCCGCCTACCGCGCCTTGCTGTCCTGGTGCTCAGCCTCAGCCTTGCCGTGACCGCGGTGGCTGGCCCGACCGAGGACCAGCGTGCCGTCGACGCGGTTCGCGTGCTCACGCAGATCCAGCAGATTCCCGAATCCGGCATCCCGGACAAGCTGCTCGACGAGGCACGCGGCATTGTCGTCGTCCCCGATTCGCTCAAGGTCGGCCTGGTCCTGGGCGGCCGTCGCGGCCACGGGCTGCTGTCGGTGAAGAACGCGGACGGCACCTGGTCCAACCCCAGCTTCGTCAAGCTCACCGGCGGCAGCATCGGCTTCCAGGCCGGCGTCCAGTCGTCGGACATCGTGCTGGTGTTCCGCAGCGACCGCGGCCTGGATTCGATCGTCAACGGCAAGGTCACCCTCGGCGCCGATGCCGGCGTCGCCGCCGGCCCGGTCGGCCGCAATGCTTCCACCGCCACCGACGGCCAGCTCAAGGCCGAGATCTGGTCGTGGTCGCGCGCGCGCGGACTGTTCGCCGGCATCGCCCTCGACGGCGCCGTGCTGGCCATCGACGATGCCGCCAACGAGGCCGTCTACGGCCGCGACACCACGCCGCGGATGATCTTCGAGGGTCGCGCCAGCGGCCAGCCGTCGAACGCGGTGGTCGACTTCCGTGACCGCCTGGAGGAAGCCAGCTCGATCGCGCGCAATGCCCGCGGCAATGCCGTCGCCGACTCGCGTGCCCGCAATGGCGCTCCGGCCGCGCGCCAGGCCGCACCGGTCGCACCGGTCGCGCCTGCCACCACCGCGCCGATCCAGGCACCGCAGGCCGGCCCTGCGCAGGCCCAGCCGAGCCAGTTCGAAACCGTCGAGAGCCCGGTCAAGGCCGAGCCGCTGCCCTGAACGGGGTGTCCCGCCTCCATCAGGCGGGACTTCGCACACTCCGGTAACAACGTCGGCAACGGCGCTGGGGTATCCTGATGATCCATTTCCTGCGGACAATCTCATGGGCGGTTTGAGTCTTTGGCACTGGCTGATCGTGCTGGTGATCGTGGTGCTGGT
>DATDBI010000240.1:0-5440 GCA_036524915.1 Lysobacter sp.
CAAGCACGGTGCCGGCGTGGTCTGGGGCAAGTACTACGGCCCGAAGAACCCGGACCCGTCGCGCAAGTACCCGATCGTGATGTTCGTGCACGGCGCCGGTTACCTGCAGAACGTGTCGGACCGCTACCCGAACTACTTCCGCGAGCAGATGTTCCACAACCTGCTGGTGCAGCAGGGCTACATCGTGCTCGACCTGGATTACCGCGCCAGCGAAGGCTACGGCCGCGACTGGCGCACGGCGATCTATCGCCAGATGGGCCATCCGGAACTCGAGGATTACCTGGACGGACTGGACTGGCTGGTCGCCAACAAGGGCGGCGACAAGGACCGCGCCGGCATCTACGGCGGCAGCTACGGCGGCTTCATGACGTTCATGGCGCTGTTCCGCTCGCCGGGCACGTTCAAGGCCGGCGCGGCGCTGCGCCCGGTGGCCGACTGGTCGCAGTACAACCACGAGTCCACCAGCAACATCCTCAACACGCCCGAGCTCGACCCGCAGGCGTACAAGGTGTCGTCACCGATCGAGTTCGCCGACGGCCTGCAGGACAACCTGCTGATCGCCCACGGCATGATCGACGACAACGTGTTCTTCAAGGACTCGGTGGTGCTCAGCCAGAAGCTGATCGAGCTGCGCAAGGACAAGTGGGAGATCGCGCCGTACCCGATGGAGCGCCACAGCTTCACGCATCCGGACAGCTGGTACGACGAGTACCGCCGGATCTATGAGTTGTTTGAGCGGACGTTGAAGTAAGGGCAAAAGCAACACCCCTCTTCCGCCCTTCGGGCACCTTCTCCCACAAGGGGAGAAGGAACGACATGACCCTCCCCCCTTGTGGGGGAGGGACAGGCCGCGAACGCGGCCAGGGAGAGGGGAAGGCGCCTCAGCGCGTCGCAGCCGTCGCAGCAGGCGGCTTCACTTCCTTCCAGCTGCTGTCCGGATCGAACTTCGTCATCGCCTTGGCCAGCTTCTCGCTGTCGGGTCCGAGATCCTTCTCGAACACCTCGCCTTCGTGGCTGATCATGAAGCTCATCACGCCGGTGTCGCCGTACTTCGACGGCCAGCCGATCAGCGCGAAGCCGCGGCTCATGTTGTTGCCGAGCATGTAGTTGTACGCACCGCCCGGTGCCGACGGCCCCTGGGCGGTGAGGATCTTGAAGTGGTAGCCGTGCCAGTCGCTGCCCGGCTCGGCGTCGGCAAACAACGGCCCGAGCGGACTGACCTGGCCGCTGTCGTCATCGGCCCAGTACAGGCCGTCGTGCAGCCCATCGGTGCTGAGCACCTTCTGCGCGTATTCGAGTACGCCGTCGCCATCGCGATCGACCAGCGCGTACTCGGTCTGCGCATCGTGGTAGGCCAGCTCCGACTCGATCGCGTCGTCCTCGTTGCGGCCGATGCGGCGCACGCGGATCTCCTCGGTGGCGGCATGCGTGTCGAATGCCCAGCCGTCCTTGCCCTTGGCCAGCGGGATCGGCAGCGTCCACGCCTCCTTGCCCACTGCCAGATGGGCGCGACCGTCCTTGCCGGTCTGGATCACGTGCTTGTCGCGGTAGCCGGTGAGGAACGCCTCGACATCGCTGCGATCGACACCCGCGATGGGGATGTACTCGCGCCAGTCCTTGCCCAGCAGTGCCGCGAGCTTCTGCTCGTCGGCGCGCTGCGTGCCGAGCGCGGCGACGAAGGCCTCGGCTGCCGCGTCGGGCGTGGGATAAGCCTGTTGGGCCCATGCGGGCACGGCCAGCAGGGTCAGCATCGCGACAGGAAGCATGCGCAGGACGGATTTCATGGATTAGCCCCCTCAGCGACCACGACCGCCGCCACCCTGGCGTTGCGGCGGATGGGATTGACGTGAAACCTGATGACCGCCACCGCCGCCGCCACGAGACTGCTGCGATCGCTGTGCCGACGCATGGCTGGCATTGCCGCGGCTGGCCTGCTGGCGCGACTGCTGCGGATTGCGCGCACCGGCGAAGGCGTTGTTGCTGGGCGATTGGCGCGAGGAATGCTGCGTGCGCGCCTGCTGACGCGCCTGGTTATTGCCTTGCGTCTGGCGGTGCTGCTGCTGTTGCGGACGCTGCTGCTGGCGGTTCTGCGCGGTCTGCTGGGCACGCTGGCGATCGGCCTGCGAGCGGTTTCCGGCGCTGCCGCCGGCGGCGGCGCGCGCGCGGTCACGTTCGGCATTGTGCGAGCGGTCGCGCGAGGCAAGGTCCTGCGCGGCATTGGGGCGGTTGCCACCCAGGTCGGTCGGCTTTGAGCGGTCGCGTGCCGCATGCTGCTGCGCGGCGGACTGGGCACGGTCGCGCTGCGCGTCGCGCGTGCCCGCCTGGCCGCGGTCACGCGCCTGCGGGTTGTCACGCATTTCGCGGTTCGCCGCCTGGGCCCGGTCGCGCGCCTCGCGATTGCTTCCCGCGGGTGCATCGATGCCGCGCTGCTCCATCGAACTGCGGGCACGATTGCGCGCATCGGCACGCGCCGGGTCGTCGCCGCGGAACTGGTTGCGGTTCTGCGCTCCATCCATCTGCCGACCGTAACGCTCGCGACTGGCGTTGTCGCGATACGGCACGCCATCGCGGTTGAGCGAGTTGTGCTGCCAATTGCCGTTGTTGATGGTGCGGTTGGAGTTGATGTTGTTGTAGCGGTTGACGTCGATGTCGACGTCGTTGCTGCCCCAGTTGCAGTCACCCCAAAGGGCGTTGGTGACGGCGATGCCGGTACCGAAGGCAAGGCCGGCCATCAGCGCGCTGCCGGCGTAGTAGCCCGGCGACGGCGGGTAGTAGGCGGGCGGATAGGACGGGTATGCCCAGTCGCCGTAGACCTGGGTCGGGTTGTACGACGGCACGTAGACGACTTCCGGGTCGCTCGGCTCGATGATGATCGTCTGCTCGGCCGGCGGTGCGGCCTCCTGGATGATCGTGGTGCCACCCCCACCGTCCGACGGCGCCGCTGCGGGCGCTGGCGCGGCGGCCGGGGCGGCCTGCACGGTGACGTTCTGATACTGGTTGGAAGACAGGTTGCCCGCGGCCTGGGCCTGCCGGCGCAGCCGTTGCACGGCGTCCATCACCGCATCGGGCTGGGCCAGGAATGCATCGCCCAGGCGCTGTACCCAGGCCGGATCCTGGCCAAGGGTATCGAGCGCCTGCGGAAACGCCACCAGCGCCTGCACGCTGGGATCCCACGGTTGCGAGGCAACCTGCTTGACCGCGTCATCGCCCTTGGCGTTCGGATTCGCCTTCGACCAGGCCGCCGCATCGGCGACGTTGCCGGGATAGGTCGCCGCCATCAGTACCTGCGCCAGCAGCGGATCGGGATAGAGCGCGATGGGCGCGACCATCTGGTCGAGCTCTTCCTTGCTGAACGACGTGGAGGCCGGAGCCGCCGCCGCGGGTGTGGCGGCCGGTGCCGCGGCCGGGGCGGCCGGAGCAGGTGCCGGCGCGTTTGCCGCAGGCGCGGGCGTCTTGTCACCGCATGCGGCCAGCGAGAGAAGCACCACGAGAAGGCCAATTCGACGATGGTTGCGCACGGACGACTCCCAACGCTGTGGCGTTTGAAACCTGCTGCCGCCCGGCGGCGAGTGCTCCCGGACGGCCCCTGGTTCAGGCGGCGGCTATCATGCGCACCACCCCTGCAAGTTTCTTGTGAACATGACCGAGCCCTCCCCCGGCTTCGACGCCGTCCGCGACTACCTCACCGCCCTGCAGGACCGCATCTGCGCGTCGGTCGAAGCCGTGGACGGGGGCGCGCGCTTCAGTGAAGACCTGTGGCAGCGCGCCGAAGGCGGTGGCGGCCGCACCCGCATCCTCCGCGACGGCGGCGTCTTCGAGCAGGCGGGCATCGGCTTTTCCGACGTGTCGGGCACGAAGCTGCCACCGTCGGCGACGGCCGCCCGGCCGGAACTGGCCGGCGCCTCGTGGCGTGCGGTCGGCGTGTCGCTGGTGTTCCACCCGCGCAACCCCTACCTGCCGACCACGCACGCCAACGTCCGCCACTTCCGCGCCATCCGCGACGGCGAGACGGTGGCCTGGTGGTTCGGTGGCGGCTTCGACCTGACCCCGTTCTATCCGTTCGATGCGGACGTGCTGCACTGGCACCGCACCGCGCGCGACCTGTGCGAGCCGTTCGGCGGGCAGCAGCGCTACGACAAGCACAAGCAATGGTGCGACGAGTACTTCTTCCTCAAGCACCGCAACGAAACACGCGGCGTAGGCGGGTTGTTCTTCGACGACCTGCATGAGGATGCCGACAACGACTTCGCCTACATGCGCGCCGTCGGCGATGGTTTCCTCGATGCCTATCTGCCGATCGTCGAGCGCCGCCGCGACACGCCGTACGGCGATCGCGAGCGCCAGTTCCAGCTGTACCGGCGCGGGCGCTATGTCGAGTTCAACCTGGTGTTCGACCGCGGCACGCTGTTTGGCCTGCAATCGGGCGGTCGCACCGAATCGATCCTGATGAGCCTGCCGCCGCTGGTGCGCTGGGAATACGGATTCACGCCCGAGGATGGCAGCGCCGAATCGCGCCTGGCCGATTACCTGCGACCGCGTGACTGGTTGAACGAACTGGTGCGCTGATCGTCGATGGCGGTGCAGGCACGAAGGCCGCGGAGCGCAGTCACTCGTCGCTTCCGCCGTCCTTCGTGTCGGTGGTCATGATCGTGATGTGGCCGTCGGTCTCCAGAAGCGCCAGGCGCACCCGCTCGATGTCGCTGCACCCGGACTCGCGCATGGCCTTGGCGAGATCGTCGCGATTGACCAGCTCGCGCTTAAGCACGTCGCGATATACGTGCCCGTTGCGTACCAGCACCACAGGCACGCCTTCAAGGATGTGCTCGGCGGTCTTGCTGCGGGACGTGATGAAGCCGACCAGCCAGTTGAGCACGATGAGCGTGGCTGCCAGCAACAGACCGCCGGTCATCGACGTGTCCTTGCCGAGCAGCGCGTTCTGCACGGCGTTGCCGAGCAGCACGATCAGCAGCATGTCGAACGCGGTGAACTGCCCCATCGTGCGCTTGCCCGACATGCGGATCATCGCCAGCAGCACCACATAGACCACGACCGCGCGGAAGACGAACTCCCACCACGGCATCGACATCTCGAACATGCGGCGCTCCCGCGCAAAGGTCGCGGCGATTGTGCACGAGTGCCTGTTGACGGCGCGGAGGCGAACGTGGCCAAAGAACCCCATGGAGGAATCAGCCCCCTAGGTAAGGGGGCGCCGCGGCAGCGGCAGGGGATCGGAGACGCATAGCGGGGCCCAAGTTTGCGCAGCACACTTTGGGCTTTTATTGCTCTGCGCAAAAAGCGCAGACAATAAAAAGCCCCGCAGGCAGGGGGGGCCGGCGGGGCTGGTGGAGCGGGACCTGGGGAGGGGCCTTCGCTCCGGGGGATCACTCCAGGGGAGGGAGAGATCTGCGACAGGCGTTGCACCTGTCGCGACCTATATGAC
>DATDBI010000241.1:0-9747 GCA_036524915.1 Lysobacter sp.
CACGCCCGGGCTCAGCGCCAGGTCGGCATGCTCTCGGTTTTGGAATCGCAGTCTGAGGGAATTCACGCCCGCGCAATCTAACATGCGTCACACACTTGGATGCAGTGGGTGGCGCCCGCACAATACCGGCACTCCGGAGGATCCGACATGTCGAACATCGATATCACCCACCCCCACTCGTTGTCGCCCGAGCAGGCGCGCCAGGCCGTGCAGGAAGTGGCCCAGAAACTCTCCGATCGTTTCGGTATGGACTACGCCTGGGCCGGTGACGTGCTCAACTTCAACCGCAGTGGCGTCGATGGCCACATCGAGCTGGAGCCCGAGCAACTGCACGTGACGGCGAAGCTGGGCTTCCTGCTGAGCACGATGAAGGGGCCGATCGAGGCCGAGATCAAGCGCGTGCTCGACGAGCGCTTCGCCTGACCGCTGCCGGCGACCGCTCGCCTGGGGTCGCCCGGGTTCAGTCGATCTGGCCGCGGAACGGATCCGCCTCGCCGGCAAACAGCCGCTGCGATATCTCGCGTTCGTCCGCCTCGATCTCGGCGATGAAGCTGCGCACATCGCCCAGTTTGGAGAAGGCTGCAAAGCCGCGCTCGAGGAATCCCTGCAGCTCCGACAGACCGGTCGCCTTGGCCGGTCCATGGGAGAGCTTGAGCAGCATCGAGATACCCGGCAGCCGCAATGCATTGCCCAGGCCCAGGCCGACGCGGGAGATCAGGTCGATCTGGTGCGAGCGCAGCCGCGGCAGGCCCGACTGGCGATAGGCCCTGGCATAAAGGTCGGCATTGAGCTTGCGCCGCTGGCCGCCGATCGCCTGCAGTACCTGGGCCATGCGCAGGTCGAATGCGTGGGTGAGCAGCCCCAGTTCGATCGCGTCCGCCACCGTCTCCAGCAGCCCGGTCGGCAGCAGGCGCTGCATCATCGGCAACACCTTGGCAATGTCGGCGTCGCGACGGCTGAAGTCGTGGTCGTTGTAGACGTCACTGAGGAAGAACTGCGCCGCCGGCCGTCGCCTCGGGTCGCTGAGGAAGCGGTCGAAACTGGCTTCCAGCCGCTTTGCCTGCCAGCGGCGGACCTCCGGCAGCCAGCGCAGCCGGTTGCGCGGTTCCTGCGCCGGGTCGTGCAGCGCCTGGTGCTCGTGCAACAGCCAATGCAGCCGCTGCGCCAGTGGGCGACGGCGGTGGCTGCCTCGGGGGGTGTGCGGGGACATCGGGGTCGATGATCGCGGCCGCCGCCTGCCCCTGCAACCCACCCGCGCAGTCCCCGGACCCGCCCCGGCAATCGGGCCGCCGCAGCAAACCTTGCCGCCAGATGACGCTGGCCGAACCCGGCTACACTCGGGTCAACCCCGCGACCCGTGCCTCCATGCTGTCAGTCCATTCCGCCCGGCATCGGCCTGGCACCCAGTCCGATCGCCCCAGCCGGATAGGCCTGGCGGTTGCCGGCGGTGGTCCGATCGGAGGCATGTACGAGCTGGGCGCCTTGCGTGCCCTCGACGAAGCGCTCGACGGTCTCGATCTGACCCGCCTCGACAGCTACGTCGGTGTCAGCAGCGGCGCCTTCCTCGCCGCCGGCCTGGCCAACCGCATGGACACCGCGCAGATGTGCCGGATCTTCATCACCGGCGACAGCGACGACGTCCAGTTCCACCCGGAGACCTTCCTGCGCCCGGCGATCTTCGAATACCTGCGCCGCGCCGCCGGCCTGCCGCGCATTGCCGCGCAGTGGGGCAAGGACATGCTGCTCCCAGGAAAGGAGGGAGCGCGCAGGGAGGCACGCTGGTCGGACCTGCTGATGCGTTTCGGTGGTCTCGTGCCGACCGGGCTGTTCGACAATGCCCGCGTCGAGGAATTCCTGCGCGAGGTGTTCACCCGGCGCGGCCGCAGCAACGATTTCCGCGACCTCGATGCCACCCTCTACGTGATATCGGTCGACCTCGACAGCGGCGAAGTCGTGCGCTTCGGCGGCGAAGGCTGGAACGACGTGCCGATCTCCACCGCCGTCCAGGCCAGCGCCGCCCTGCCCGGCCTGTACCCGCCGGTGGAAGTCCGCGGCCGACACTTCGTCGATGGCGCACTGCGCCGGACCATGAACGCCTCGGTGCTGCTCGAGCGCGGCATCGATCTGCTGATCGGCATCAACCCGCTGGTGCCGTTCAACCAGGGCGACGGCGGCGTGGCCGTCAGTCGCGAACGCAGCCTGGCGGCCGGCGGCCTCCCGGCGGTTCTGTCGCAGACATTCCGCACGCTGCTGCAATCCCGCATGCAGGTCGGGCTGTCGCGCTACGCCCAGCAGTACCCCGATATCGACCAGCTGATCTTCGAGCCCAATGCAGAGGACGGCGAGCTGTTCTTCACCAACGCCTTCAGTTTCTCGGCGCGCCGGCGAATTTGCGAGATCGCCTATCGCAACACCCTGGCCGACCTGCACCGTCGTGCCGACACCCTGGGCCCACAGCTGGCGGCACACGGCATCCGCCTGCGCACCGATCTGATCGCCGACCGCGAGCGCTCGGTACTGGACGGCCTCGACATGCCCACGCGCCACACCGATACCACGGCCCGGCTGGAGCGTGCCCTGGACGATGTCGGCCGGCTGGTGGCTGCACGCCGCCGCCGTTGAGGCAGCCGCCGGCGCTGGTGTGAAAGCTCTAGAGCGCGGGGTGAAGGTGGAGGCACATCAGCCACTCCCACCGAGGGAACCCGCAATGGCGAAGTTCAAGAAGGCGGCCAAGAAGGCCAGCACCGGTCGCGGCAAGACCAGCAAGGCCGACGCGCAGAAGCAGGCCGAACAGCTGTCGCGAAGCCTGAGCGAGTCCGCCCAGCAGATCTGGCTGGCCGGCGTTGGCGCGTTTTCCCGCGCGCAGGCCGAAGGCACGAAGTTGTTCGACGCGCTGATCAAGGAAGGCATGACCCTGGAGCAGACCGCGCGCAAGTTCGCCGGTGGCCAGGCCGATGTGGTCCGCGATGCCGTCGAGTCGAAGGTCGGCCAGGCGCGCGACCGTGCCGCCGACACCTGGGACCGTCTCGAGAAGGTATTCGAGGAGCGGGTCAACCGCGCCCTGATCAAGCTTGGCGTGCCCGGCCGCGACGACCTCGCCGACCTCAGCCACAAGGTCGACACGCTGACTGCCGAGCTGCGCCGCCAGGGCGGCAAGCCCGCCGCGGCACGCAAGGCACCGGCCGCGAAGAAGGCCGCCAAGGCTGCAAAGGCCCCCGCCAAGGCAGCCGCCGCGCGCAAGCCGCGCAAGGCCGCCGCCAAGGGCCGTTCCGCCAACGCCTGACCGCTCCATCGCTTTGCCGCGTGGCCCGGGGCCACGCGCACAATCAAGCCCGCCAGTCCGCGCTTCCGTATGCTCCCCTCCCCTTACGGTTTCGGACTGGCGGGCTTGCTCTATTGCGTCCGCTCGGCGGCGTGATCGTTGCCACACGGGCAAGCCTGAAGCTGGCGTATATTCGCGGGCCCTGAACCACCGAAATCCCGCATGCTGGCCGGCTTTTCCCCACTGATCGCGACCCTTGCTTTTGTCCTTTCCGGCGCCGTGGCGACGGCCTACCTGTGGCTGGTCCGGCAGCGCCAGGCCGAAACCGGTGCCGGCATCGAGGCGCTCGCCGCGATGCGCTGGCGCGAGTTCTCGCGCCTGGTGATCGAAGCCCTGCACGCACGCGGCTTCATCGCCGAATCGGTCGAGCAATCGCTCGAACACGGCCCGCAAGCCGAGATCCGGCTGGTGCGCGAAGGTCGAACCTGGATCCTGGCCTGCAAGCAGGCCGGCGCGCGCTCGCGCCTGGGCGCGGCAAGCGTTCGCGAGCTCACCGAGGCCGTGCGGGTCAACGGCGCCGCGGGCGGCATCCTGGCCACGCCGGCGCGGATCGAAGGCGATGCGCGCAAGCTGGCGGGCGAGCTGGAGCTGTACGACGGCACCGCGCTGTGGGCGCTTGTCAGCCAGATGCTGCCGCCTTCCCTACGCGCCGACCTGACCGCCAACGCACGCAGGCGCAGCGTCCGCGAGGTTGCCATCGCCTGGTGCAGCGCCCTGGTCCTCGGCCTGCTTGTCGGCTTCATCTCCGCTCTGGTTCAGCGCGAGCCCGGCGTCGAAGCCGCCCCCCCAGCCGTGCCGGCCGAGCATCGCCCCACTGCTGCCGCGTCCGCCCCGACCGTCCCGACGGCGGACCCTGCCCTGACCGCGCCCGCGCCGGCCGATCCCAACCGCGAGCAGTTCGAGCGCGGCGAAGTCATCCATGCCGTCTCCGCCCTGCCCTGGGTCGAGCGCGTGCTGTGGTCGACCGCGTCGACGCTGGTCATCCAGCAGCGCGAGGACGTCGATCAGCGACAGGTGGAAGAGATCTGCGCGGTGCTCAACCGCTACGACGCGCTGCGCGCCTCGCGCCTGCAACTGCAGCCGCCGGCGGGAAGCCAGCGGACGGTGCGGTTCCTGCAGTGCCGCAGCTACTGAGACGCGTCTACCTGCGCATGCCTTCTACCAGTGCACGCCGCGCATCAACGAAGCGAACGCAATCTGCTCGTTGCTCGGTTTGACCTCGCCCCGTAGCGCCTGTTTGTCGCCGCGAGCCGCCGCAGAATCCGGGAACAGCTCGAAGGCGGTGCTCATGATCACTTCATAGGCCTTCGGTGCCAGCGCATTGAGCACCGAGGCGGTGATGCCCAGGCGCGTTGCGATCCGGCTCGGGCGTTCAATGATCCCCTTCACCACCAGGTCGGCGGCTTCGTCCGGGGTCAGCGTCGGCACGGAGTCGTACATCTTGGTCGGGGCGATCATCGGCGTCTTCACCAGCGGCATGTTGATCGTGGTGAAGCTGATGCCCTTGCCCGACAGCTCGCCCTGGGCGCAGCGGCTCCAGGCATCCAGCGCGGCCTTGGAGGCGACGTAGGCCGAGAAGCGCGGTGAGTTGGCCAGCACGCCGATCGAGCTGATGTTGATGATGTGGCCCTTGCGACGCTGGACCATGCCCGGCATGACGCCCATGATCAGGCGCAGGCTGCCGAAGTAGTTCAGCTGCATGGTCCGCTCGAAATCGTGGAAGCGGTCGTAGCTGAGTTCGATCGAGCGGCGGATCGAGCGGCCGGCGTTGTTGATCAGCACGTCGACCCGGCCGTGTTCCTCGATCACCGTCTTGATCAGCCGGTCGCAGTCCTTCATGTCGGCCAGGTCGGCGGTGTAGGCGAAGACCTTGCCACCGTTGGCCTTCATCTCGTCGCGCGCCTTGAACAGCTCGTCCTCGCCGCGCGCCACGATCACCGTGATCGCGCCGGCTTCGGCCACGCGCTGGGCCGTGGCCAGGCCAATGCCCGACGAACCGCCGGTGATGACGACGACCTTGTTGCGGACCTTGCCCTTGAGCGTGCGGTCGACGAACAGGTCGGGGTCGAGGTGGCGCTCCCAGTAATCCCACAGGCGCCACGCGTAGCCTTCCAGCGGTGGTACCTGGATGCCGCTGCCCTTGAGTGCGCGTTCGGCCTCGCGGTTGTCGAAGCGGGTGGGATAGGTCAGGAACTTCAGGGTCTGCTTCGGGATCTTGAAATCGCGCAGCAGCATGCCGACGAAGCGGCGCACCGGCGGCAGATTGCCGACCATGCCGCGCACGCTGCCGGGGATGAAGGCGAACATGCGCGCGTCGATGCGCATCGTCATCTCCGGCGAGTGGCCGGCGCGGGCGAAGGTGTTGAGCAGTTCGCCGACGCGCATCGGCTCCGGGTCGGTCAGGTGGAAGCAGTGCCCGTCCAGGCGCGGCTTGTGGGCGATATGGTCCATCGCATCGACGACGAAATCGACCGGCACGACGTTGATGCGCCCGCCTTCCAGGCCGAGCATCGGCATCCACGGCGGCATCATTTCGCGCAACTTCTTGAGGAACGTGAAGAAGTAGTAAGGCCCGTCGATCTTGTCCATCTCGCCGGTCTGCGAATGGCCCACCACCATGCCGGGGCGGTAGATGCGCCACTTGATCCGGGTCTCCCGCCGCACCAGCCCTTCCGAATCGTGCTTGGTCCGCAGGTACGGGTCGTCCAGGCCCTCGGCTTCGTCGAACATGTCCTCGCGGAACACGCCCTGGTACAGCCCGGCGGCCGCGATCGAGCTGGTGTGATGGAACACCTCGCCCTTTATCGCGACAGACAGCTCGAGCGCGTTCTGGGTGCCATCGATGTTGGCCGCACGCTGCGATTCGGCGTTGGCGGTGAGGTCGTAGATCGCGGCGAGATGGAAGAAGTGCTTGACCTTTCCGCTCAGGGCGCGGATCTGCGCGGCGCTGACCCCGCACTTGGGTTGCGTCATGTCGCCATCGACCAGGACCACCCGCTTGCTGTCCCAGCCCATCCTCTTCGAAATGGCTTCGAGCTTCTTGTGCGAGTCCTTGCGCACCAGGACATACACGGTGCCCTTGCGCTTGAGCAGCTTGCTGACCAGAAAGCGACCGATGAAGCCCGTCGCGCCGGTGACGAAATAACTCATGTCCCTCTCCCTGACCTTGAGCATGCCGCTGGGCGGCGTAATGGGCCTACGTTGCCAGAGCCGGTGGCGCGCCACAATTCCCGGGCGTATTGACCACCCCAGCGGTGCATGCGGTAATGCCGCCACCATCTTGGCCGCCGGGAGGGGTGACCCATGTCCGATCTGCGAAACACAGGTTCACAGCAGGATTTCGAGCAAGCCGCCAAGGATGTCCAGTCGCTGTCCGAGCGCCCCGACAACGAGACACTGCTGCGTCTGTACGCGCTCTACAAACAGGGCTCCGAAGGGGATGTCAGCGGCGCCAAGCCGGGATTCTTCGATTTCGTGGGCACGGCAAAGTACGAGGCCTGGGCCAAGCTCAAGGGCACCAGCAGCGACGACGCCAGGAAGAAGTACATCGACCTGGTGAAGAGGCTGCAGTCCTGAATTTCACCCGGCACTCACGCGTGGCAACCCGCGCCCTCCGCTTCCCGACCGGATTGATGGCGATCTGATGGCGAAGCAGACCCGCCAGCGCATCCTCGAGAGCGCGTTGACCATGTTCAACGCGCTGGGCGAGCCGAACGTCACCACCAACCATATTGCCGATGAGCTGGAGATCAGTCCCGGCAATCTGTACTACCACTTCCGTAACAAGGACGACATCATCGAGCAGCTGTTCGCGCGCTTCGAAGAGCGCATGGACACCGCGCTCGCGGCGCCGCAGGGCCGGCTGCCCGAGCTGGAGGACATCTGGCTGCAGCTTCACCTGGTGTTCGAGTGCATCTGGGACTACCGCTTCCTGCATCGCGACCTGGTGGAAATCCTCAGTCGCAACCGCCGCCTGCGCCTGCGCTTCGCGCGCATCCTGCGCCGTGCCGACGAGCAGGCGCACGCGGTCATGCGCGGCCTGGTGCAGGCCGGGATCATGCGCGCGTCGAAGGATGAAGTGGCCGCCACCGCGACCAATGTGCTGGTGATCGCCACGTTCTGGCTGAACTACGCCGCTGCGCGCGGCGACAAGGACGAACATGCAGCGATTCGCGCCGGCATCGTGCAGGTGATGATGCTGCTGGCGCCGTTCCTGCGCGACGCCGAACGTGTGCATCTCAACACGTTGACGCGGGCGTATCTGGACTGACAGCCGCCGTGTAGGCGGGGCAAGCACCACGCCGTGCGATCCGTCATCCCGCCGGTTTCAACCGCGGCGCGCGACCCGCTTTGCCGGCTTGCGGACGTCACGGCGTGCCTGCGGTCTGGCAACCCTGCGTGCCTTGCGCTGCGGGCGCCTGGCTTTCGCCGTCAGGCCCAGCTTGTCGAGCACCGGAGCCAGTCGCGCCTCGACCTCGCTGCTGAACTGCACCACGCACGGCTCGACCTGGCGCACGCGTGCGCCGGCGTTGCCAGCCAGCGCCTGCACCCGGCGCTGCAACTGGGCCAGCCGCACCGACGCGCGGCCCGGCGTCGCCAGCGCTTCACGCCGGGAGATCGCGACCAGTCCCAGACCGGCCAGCCAGACATGGCGCAGCGTGGTCTTGCGCGCTGCGCCGGATTTGCGCTTTACAGCCGCCATCGGTAACTCCACATCCGGACGGTGCCCGGCTTTGGCGCCTACTGTCGTGGCGACCGATCGAGCAAACACACTAGCGGTGCCGTCGTCCCGGGCACAGCGGGGGCTTGCCTTGCTCCAGCCACTGGCGAGATGCTGCCGGTCCGACCCGCCGACAAGGACCGCAGATGGCCGCCAAATCCAGCTGGGCAGCGTTTCCGCATGACGCCAAGGGCTTCGCCTATGCCGGCGACGCATTGAAGAAGGCCTGGCCGAAACTGCACGCTGGCGACACCGAGCCCTACCCGAACAGCAAGCACGCTGCGGCGCTCATCGCCGGCGCAGGCAAGGCCGCGCCCAAGGGACTGGACGCCGACGCACTGGCGGACGCGCTGCAGGACGCCTGGCGGAAGTTCCATCGCGGCGACTTCAAGGCCGCCTTCGACGCCGGCGAAGCGCTCGGTCCGGCCGGCGCATCGGTCGCGGTGAAGGCGATCGGCATCCACGCCACGTACCTGGTCGACGACGACGTGGAGAAGCTCAAGCGCTTCGAACAGGCGGCAAAGCTTGCCGAGGCCGCGGTCAAATCGCTGCCGGGCGAAGCCAACAGCCACTACCGCCACGCCTTCGCGCTGGGACGCTACAGCCAGGGCCTCAGCATCGCCAAGGCGCTCAAGGCCGGCATTGCGGGCAAGGTCCGCGGCGCGCTCGACAAGACGCTGGAGTTGTCGCCCAGGCACGCCGAGGCACACACGGCGATGGCGCTGTACCACGCCGAGATCATCGGCAAGGTCGGCAGCATGATCGGGGGCCTGACCTACGGCGCCAAGGCCGCCGAGGCCGACAAGCACATCAAGGCCGCACTCAAGCTGACCCCGGATTCTCCCATCGCCCACATCGAGCATGGCAACGTGCTGATGCTGCTGCATGGCGACAAGCAGGAAGACGCCGCCGCGGCGGCGTATGAAAAAGCCGCAAAGCTCAAGCCAGTCGATGCGATGGAGGCACTGGATGCGGCGTTCGCCGCGTCGGAACTGGAGTAACGAGAACCCCCCTGCCCCCGCCCCTGTTTCCACGGGCGGGTGAGAGCGCTCAGTGGCCCCACATCGCCAGCAACCCGCGTTCGCGTGCAATCCTCGACAGCTCACCGACAGTGCGCGCGCCCAGCTTTTCCATGAGGTTGGCGCGATGGCGATAGAGCGTCTTGACGCTGATGCCCAGTTCGCTGGCGATCGCCTTGGGCGGCAAGTCCGACAGCAACCCGCGCAGGGTCTCGGCTTCGCGCGGCGTCAGGCGCGAGGCGATCGGACGGTGGACAGTGGCGCTGAGGTCACTGCTGAGCACCACTTCGCCCTGCATGACCCGATCGAGCACGCCTACCAGTTCGTCCACGGCGGCGGCCTTGGTCACGTACCCGTGCGCGCCCAGGTCCAGTGCGCGCAGCACCAGGCCAGGATCGTCATGCATGCTGAGCACCACCCGGCGCACGTCCGGCACGACCGCGGCCAGCTGCCCGAGCAGGGTCAGCCCGCTGTTGCCTGCGCTCAGGCTCAGATCGAGGACGGCAATATCGGGCGAGTGAGCGCGCGCAGCGGCCACGGCATCAGCCACCGTGGAAGCTTCCGCCAGGACCTCGTAACCATCCGTGTTTTCGAAGAGGCGCTTGAAGCCCTCTCGTACGATCGCGTGATCGTCGACTAGCAATACCCTGACCATGCCACTAGTCTGACAGCCCTCGCGCCCGGCG
>DATDBI010000242.1:0-3438 GCA_036524915.1 Lysobacter sp.
CATTGTCGGAAGCCGCTGCCGCGGTTGCAACGGTACGCCATCACGGCGTGCCATGGGTCACAAAAGGGGTTGCAGCATGGACATCGGCTATTTCTTGAAGCTGATGACGGAAAAGAACGCGTCGGACATGTTCCTGACGACGGGCGCGCCGGTGTACATCAAGGTCGAAGGCCGCCTGTACCCGCTGGGCAATACGGGCCTGCCACCCGGCATGGTCAAGAAGATCGCCTACTCGCTGATGGACGAGGGGCAGGTGCCCCTGTTCGAGCGCGATCTCGAGCTCAACATGGCCCTGGCCCTGCCCGAGGCGGGCCGTTTCCGCATCAACGTGTTCAAGCAGCGCGGCGAAGTCGGCATGGTGATCCGTGCCATCCGCAGCGTGATTCCGTCGATTGAAGAGCTGCAGCTGCCGCAGGTGCTCAAGGACATCATCATGGCCCCGCGCGGCCTGGTGCTGATCGTCGGCTCCACCGGCTCGGGCAAGTCGACCACGCTCGCGTCGATGATCGACTACCGCAACAGCAATATCTCGGGGCACATCCTCACCATCGAGGATCCGATCGAGTACCTGCACAAGCACAAGAAGTCGATCGTCAACCAGCGCGAGGTCGGCCTGGACACGCACGCCTTCCACAACGCGCTCAAGAACGCGATGCGCGAAGCGCCGGACGTGATCCTGATCGGCGAAATCCTCGACGCGACCACCATGGAAGCGGCGATCGCCTTCGCCGAGACCGGTCACCTGTGCCTGGCCACGCTCCACTCCAACAACGCCGACCAGACGCTCGAGCGCATCCTCAACTTCTTCCCCGAAGCCGCGCACAAGAACGTGCTGATGAACCTCGCGCTGAACCTGCGCGCGGTGGTCAGCCAGCGCCTGGTCGTCGGCAGCGACGGCCGTCGCCTGCCGGCCGCCGAAGTGCTGATCAACACCCCGCACGTGCGCGACCTGATGCGCCGCGGCCAGGTGCACGAGATCAAGCAGGCGATGGAAGCCTCGCTGGAAGAGGGCATGGAGTCGTTCGACCAGTGCCTGTTCCGCCTCCACAAGGAAGGCCGGATCGACATGGAAGAAGCGCTCAAGGCTGCCGACTCACGCGAAGGCCTGTCGCTGAAGTTCCGCCTCTCCGAAGGTTCCACGGGTGAGCATGACCCGTACGCCGAGGTCTATGACGCAGTGACGCAATGACATCGTCATTGCGTCACCTGTAGGAGCGAGCTTGCTCGCGATTGCTGACTGTTACGCCTGATCGCGAGCAAGCTCGCTCCTACAACCTCAGGCCGCGACTTCTTCCGGTGCGTCCGGCTGCTTCTCCGGACGCGCCGCATCGAACGCCGGCAGCGCCAGGCACGCCTGTTCGATTCGCACGATCGTCGGGTACTTCGCCAGGTCCACTCCGAAGCGGCGCGCGTTGTAGACCTGCGGCACCAGGCAGCAGTCGGCCAGCGTCGGCAGGTCACCTTCGCAGAAGCGCCCGGTCGACGGATGGTCGGCCAGCATCGCCTCCAGTGCGGTGAAGCCTTCCTCGATCCAGTGCAGCACCCAGTTGTCGCGCTCGGGCTGCGGCACGTGCCAGTTGCGATCGAAATAGCGCAGCACGCGCAGGTTGTTGAGCGGATGGATATCGCAGGCAACAACCTGGGCCAGCGCGCGCACCCGCTGGCGGTCGCGCGCAGCGGCCGGCAGCAACGGGGGTTGCGGCCAGGTCTCGTCGAGGTATTCCAGGATCGCGGCTGACTGCCGCATCAGGCGGTCGCCATGCTGCAGCACCGGCACCAGCCCCTGCGGGTTGGCCTCGCGGAACGCGGGCATGTGCTGTTCGCCGCCTTCGCGCAGCAGATGCACGGGCACGGTGTCGTAGGCGAGGCCTTTCAGGTTCAGGCCGATCCGCACGCGGTAGGCCGCGCTGGAACGCCAGTACGAGTACAGCCTTAGATGCTCTGCCACGTCCCCTCTCCTCGCCCAGATCGCGCCATTACCACGCCATTCGCTCGCGACAGACCGGACGGCGCCTGCCGGCATTTACGCAGCGGGAAAGACCCGCTGCGCTTGCAGCAAACAATCAGTCCGCGCGTTCCATGCGCTGCTCGATCGCACCGAACACGCTCTCGCCTGCTCGCGAGAGCATCTCGATACGGACCACGTCGCCGAAGCTCATGAAAGGCGTCGATGCCTTGCCATGCTCGAGGGTCTCGACGGTGCGCTTCTCGGCGAAGCACGACGCGCCCAGTGAGGTGTCCTCGTTGGCAACCGTGCCGGAGCCGACGATGGTGCCGGCCGACAGCGGGCGGGTCTTGGCGGCATGCGCGACCAGCTGGGCGAAGTTGAACTGCATGTCGACCCCCGCTTCCGGTGCGCCGAACCACTCGCCGTTGATGTGGGTGGTTAATGCCAGGTGTACCTTGCTGTCCTGCCAGGCGTCACCGAGCTCATCGGGCGTGACGAACACCGGGCTCAGCGCCGAGCGCGGCTTCGATTGCAGGAAGCCGAAACCCTTGGCGAGTTCGTTCGGGATCAGGTTGCGCAGCGAGACGTCGTTGACCAAACCAACCAACTGGATGTGGGCGGCGGCCTGCGCCGACGTCGCCGCCATCGGCACGTCGTCGGTCACCACCACCACTTCGGCTTCCAGGTCGATGCCGTAGTCCTCGCTCGGCACGCGCACCGGATCGCGCGGGCCGTAGAAACCGGCACTGACCGCCTGGTACATCAGCGGATCGCTGTAGAAGCTCTCCGGCACCTCCGCGCCACGGGCGCGACGAACACGCTCGACGTGCGGCAGGTAGGCCGAGCCGTCGACGAACTCGTAGGCGCGCGGCAGGGGCGCGGCGAGGGCGGCGAGATCGACATCGAACGCGCCTTCGGCGCTGCCGGCATTAAGCGCGTCGTACAGGGCGTTCAGGCGCGGGGCGCTGTTGGACCAGTCCTCGAGCGCGCGCTGCATCGTCCCGGCAATGCCGGTGGCACGCACGGCGCGCGACAGATCACGTGACACGACGACCAGCGTGCCGTCACGGCCACCTTCCTTCAGGGAACCAAGCTTCATCGAAACTCCAGATACGAGCGCGAGGGCGCATTAGTTTCAATTGTAACCGCCTCGCAAACCGCGAGGCGATGGTCAGCCGCATTGTGCTCGTGACAGACGCCAGGCCTATCGCGAGCAAGCTCGCTCCTGCACCGGTTCAGCTGGGCCCCATTACGCACCAGTACGTAATCGGGTCGCCTGACCAGACACGCGCGCCGTCGCAGCCAACAAAAAACCCGCCTTGCGGCGGGTTTTCTGTTTGGTCTTGCTTGATATGGCAGCCCCGGATGGATTCGAACCACCGAATGCCTGAGTCAGAGTCAGGTGCCTTACCGCTTGGCGACGGGGCTATGCAATCAATTTTAGCGCAGAAATTAGCGCTTGGAGAACTGGCTGGCGCGACGTGCCTTGT
>DATDBI010000243.1:0-13945 GCA_036524915.1 Lysobacter sp.
CCGCAACAACATCCTCGACATCACCCGCCAGAGCCTGGAAACCCTGCGCTACTGGCCGCTGCCGGAATTCGACATCGCCGCGACGATGGCGCCGAGCTCGCCGATCACGCGCGAAGAGCTGGCCAACGTCCCGGACTTCGAACTGTCCGACACGATCACGCTGGGCACGGTGACGATGTCCGGTTCGTCCGAACCGGCGCTGAGGGCGGTCGACGCCGCTCCGGCCGCGACGGCCACGCCCGCTCCGACCCAGGCGCCGGCACCCGTCGCGACCACGGCGCAAGGCATTGCCGCCGGTGGTTTCGAGCACAGCGATGACATCGACGACGAGATCCGCGAGGTGTTCCTCGAGGAGCTCGACGAAGAGATCCGTCACCTGGGCGACCTGCTGCCGGTCTGGCACGAGGCCCCCGAGGACAGCGAACGCCTGCGCCCGATCCGTCGCGTGTTCCACACGCTCAAGGGCAGTGGCCGCCTGGTCGGCGCCAAGACCCTGGGCGAGTTCAGCTGGAAGATCGAAAACCTGCTCAACCGCGTGCTCGATGGCACCCGTCCTCCCAGCCCGGCGGTGATGGGCCTGGTTGGTCACGCCTACACCGTGCTGCCGCAACTGCACGCCGCGCTGCGCAACGAGGGCGTCATCACGGCCGACCTGGCCGGGATGGAAGCCCACGCCACGCGCCTGGCGGAAGGCGACGAGTCGATCTACACGCCGGTGGTTGCCGGTGCGGTCGCGGCTGTCGAACCGGTGGTTGCCGAAGAGCTCACGCTCGAAGCGGTCAGCCTCGACATGCTCACCGCTGAGGCCGATGTCGAAGAGACCTTCACCATCGACATGGCGGTTGCCGATCTCGTCATCGACGAGCCGGCCGATGAGCCCGTGGTTGCTGCCTTCATCGCGGAGATCGAGCCGGGCACGCCCGCATCGGTCGATGCGGTGCTGCTCGAAATCCTCGATGCCGAGGTCAGCGGCCACCTGGTCACGATCGAGCAGTGGCTTGCCGCTGCCAACGACGGCCCGCGTCTGGTCGACGACGGCCTGCAGCGTTCGTTCCACACGCTCAACGGCGCCTTCGCGATGACCGAAGTGCCGGTGATCACCGAGATCACCGGTCCGACCGAGATCTACGTCAAGCGCCTGCTCGCCTCCGGCCTTCCGGCCAGCAGCGAGGGCGTGGCGGCGATGACCGAGGTCGCCGACGCGATCCGCCGCACGCTTGCCACGCTGAAGACACCGTCGCCGCGCGTGCCCGCGTTCGAAGGCCTGGCGGCGCGCATGCGCGCGCTGCGTGACGGCTTGCCGGACGCGCGTCATGCGATGCCGGTCGGCGTCGAGGCGATGGATCTGTCCATCGCCATGGACGATGACGACGACATCCAGCTGTCCGCGCTTGACCTGAGCGAATTCACCGATCTGGCATCCGATGCCGGTCCGGTCTTCGACGAGGGTTCGCAGGCCGCGCGCGTGGAAGCCGAACTGGCCGAAGCAAGCCGCATCGAAGCCGAACGCCTGGCGATCGAAAGGGCCAACGACGGCCACATCGAAGTCGAACGCCTGGAAGCCGAGCGTTTCGCCATCGAGCAGCGCGAAGCAGAGCGCCTGGCCGAACTGCAACGCGAACAGGATGCGCGCCTCGAAGTCGAGCGTCTCGAGGCCGAGCGTCTCGAAGCCGAGCGTCTCGAAGCCGAGCGGCTCGAGGCCGAGCGGCTCGAGGCCGAACGTCTCGAAGCCGAACGTCTCGAAGCCGAGCGCCTCGAAGCCGAACGTCTCGAAGCGGAACGTCTCGAAGCGGAACGTCTCGAGGCCGAGCGCCGCGAAGCAGACCGCCTCGAAGCCGAGCGCCGCGAAACAGAACGGCTCGAAGCAGAACGCCTCGAAGCAGAACGCCTCGAAGCAGAACGCATGGCCGAGGAAGAGCGCGAATACGCTCGCCTCGAGACCGAGTATGCGGAAGCCGAGCGCGTTGCCCGCGAACAGTCGGCCACCATCGAGGCGACCGCGTCGGTCGGCCTGGCGGCGTTTGCCGATGCCGGTGCACCGGGCGCCAACGAGTCCGATGGCGATCGCGCCGACGACGAGCCGCTCGAGCACCAGCCGCAGCCGGCAATCGTCGCCGGCATCGCTGCCGATGCCGCCGTCGATGTCGATACCGAAGTGCAGGAGCCGGCTGTCGCCGCGCTGATCGCGCACGCACTGGCAGCCAGCGACGATCCGGACGAAGCACTGGACCTCAGTGGTCTGGACCCGGAACTGGTCGACATCTTCGTCGAGGAAGCCAGCGACCTGCTCGACCATTCCGACGGCCTGCTCGCGCAGCTGCGCCAGGCGCCGGGCGACCGCGAGCCGGTGGTTGGCCTGCAGCGCGACTTGCACACCATCAAGGGTGGCGCGCGCATGGCCGGCATCATGGCCGTGGGCGAACTCGGCCACGCCATGGAATCGCTGCTCGAAGCCGTGGCCGAACAGCGCTGCGAGCTCGGCCGCGATGGCGTGCCGCTGCTCGAGCACGGATTCGATCGCCTGCATGCCATGGTCACCCGTGTCGGCGAACGCCGCGCGATTGCCATGCCGGAAGAGCTGATCGCGCAGTTCGATGCGCGCGCACGTGGCCAGGTCTACGCCCCGACCACGCAGGTCGAGGAAAGCAAGCCGGTCACGGCAGCGGTGGAAGCACCGCTGCACGTCGAACTCAAGCCGCTGTCGGCGCCGATCAGCGATGCCCCGGTTGGCGACGAAGACGACATCGGCGTTCGCGCGCCGCAGGAGCAGGTGCGCATCCGCGCCGACCTGCTCGATCGCCTCGTCAACTACGCCGGTGAAGTCGCGATCTACCGCGCCCGACTGGAACAGCAGCTCGGCGCATTCCGCGGCGCCATCGCGGAAATGGCCGCGACCAACACGCGTATGCGTGACCAGCTGCGCCGCCTGGAAATCGAAACCGAAGCGCAGATCGTCGCCCGCTACCAGCGCGAAGGCGACCTGGCCGAGCAGGCGTTCGATCCGCTCGAGCTTGACCGCTTCTCCAACCTCCAGCAGCTGTCGCGTGCACTGGCCGAGTCGGCCGCTGACCAGACCAGCCTGCAGACCACGCTCGACGACCTGACCCGCCAGTACGAAACCCTGCTGCTGCAGCAGTCGCGCGTGAGCTCGGAACTGCAGGAAGGCCTCATGCGCACGCGCATGGTGCCGTTCGACGGCCTGCTGCCGCGCCTGCGCCGCGTCGTCCGCCAGGCTTCGGGCGAACTGGGCAAGCACGTCCAGCTCAAGCTCGACGGTACCCAGGGCGAACTCGACCGCAACGTTCTCGAGCGCATGACCGCGCCGCTGGAACACATGCTGCGCAACGCGGTCGCGCACGGCCTGGAAACGCCGGACAAGCGCCGCAAGGCACACAAGCCGGAAGAGGGCACGATCCGCATCGCGGTCCGTCGCGAAGGTTCGGAAGTGGTGCTGGAAGTCGGCGACGACGGTGCCGGCCTCGACCGCGCCGCAATCCGCCGCCGTGGCGAAGAGCGCGGCCTGGTCCGCGCCGACGCGACGCTCTCCGACGCCGCACTCGACGCGCTGATCCTGGAACCGGGCTTCTCCACTGCCGATGCGGTCAGCCGCCTGTCCGGCCGCGGCGTGGGCATGGACGTGGTCGCCAGCGAAGTTCGCCAGCTCGGTGGCACGCTCGACATCCATTCGGTCCCGGGCAAGGGCGTCAACTTCACGCTGCGCCTGCCGCAGACGCTCGCGGTCACCCAGGCCGTGTTCGTCCGCATCGGCGAGACCACCTTCGCCGTGCCGATCGCCTCGGTCCGCGGCGTCGGCCGAATCGCCCGCGACCGCCTCGACATGGCCGACGCGACCTACCGCTACGGCGGCGAGGACTACACCGTCCACGACCTCGGCGCGCTTGTCGGCCACGGCACTGCCAAGGCCGAAGGCCACCTGCAGATGCCGCTGCTGCTGATCCGCTCCGGTGACCTGCGCGCCGCGGTCTGCGTCGACCAGGTGGTCGGCAACCGCGAAATCGTGGTGAAGGCGGTCGGTCCGCAGGTAGCATCGGTGCCGGGCATCTTCGGCGCGACCATCATGGGTGACGGCCGCGTGGTCGTGATCCTTGACGTCGCCCCGCTGGTACGCCGCCAGATGCTGCTGCCGCGCGATCACGTGCCGGTCGTTGCCGCACCGGTCGAACAACGCCGCGTGCCGCTGGTGATGGTGGTCGACGACTCGGTGACGATGCGCAAGGTCACCGGCCGCGTGCTGGAACGCCACAACTTCGAGGTCCTGACCGCGAAGGACGGTATCGATGCGCTGGAGCGCATGGCCGAGCGCGTGCCCGACCTGATGCTGCTCGACATCGAAATGCCGCGCATGGACGGTTACGAGCTCGCCACCGCGATGAAGGGCGATTCACGCCTGCGCGGAGTACCGATCGTCATGATCACCTCGCGTACCGGCGACAAGCACCGCCAGCGCGCGTTCGAAATCGGTGTGGAACGCTACCTCGGCAAGCCGTACCAGGAGCCGGAGCTGATCCGCAACGTCTACGAATTGCTCGGCATCAACGCGCAGGGCGGTTCTTCGGGAGCATCGCGCAGTCATGAGTGAGACCTCGCGTCGCGCGGTACTGCTGGCGCGACCGGGCGCGGCGTGTGAACGCCTGCGCTCGGCGCTCTCCGATGCCGGTGCGCAGCTTGTACTGGAAGCCGATCCGACCACGCTCGATCTGTCCACGCTCGGCCTCGCCGCACCGCAGGTGATCGTCGTCGCGCTCGACGCGGCCACCGAAGACGCCATCGAGCGGTTCGATCCGGTGCTGGCCGATCCCGCCGTTGAAGTGATCTACGAAGAGGCTGCGCTCGCGGCCGCCCGCGAAGGCTGGGACCTGGCGCGCTGGACGCGCCACCTTGCCGCGAAACTGCAAGGCCATGGCAATGTGCTGCCGCCCGGTGCCGAGCCGGAAGACGACGGCGAGGGCGATGCGTTCGCCGTGCCGCCTGCCGCACCGGTCATCGCGGAAGCGGCGCCCAGCGCGGCGCCCCAATCGGTTCCGCCGGCACCGGTAGTGTCATCGGCACCGGCAGCGGCACCGCAGGTCGTCGAGACCATGGCGCTGAGCCCGTTCGATCCGGTGGTCGCGGAGTTGTCGTATGACGCGCCGATGGGCGCCACGAGCGTCCCGGCGCTGATGGCCGAGCACACGCTCGATGCCATCGACATGCCGCTGCTGGACGAACCCGGCATGGTGTCGTCCGACGGCGACGACCTGGTGATCGAACCGTTCGAATCCAGCTTCGACTACGAGATGTCGCCTGCGGGCGCTCCGGTCATGGTCGAACTGCTCGACGAGGCCCCCGCGCCGATCCCTGCGATCGCCGTGGCTGCGCCTGCCGCCGCGAACCCCGCGCCCGTGCTGCTGTTCGACGCGAGCCGACCGCTCGACATCGCCAGCGACGACGTCGCGCCGGTCGCGCCGACCGCTGTCGCTGCTGCACCGCTGGCGCCGGACTGGTCGTTCGCCGAAGACAGCGTCAGCGCTGCCGCCAATCCCGACAGTCACGCCGCGAGCCATCGCTTCCAGCGCGACCTGGGGGATCTGGAAACCCGCATCTCCGCGCTTGAGCTGGTGGAAGATCGCCCCACCGTGCACAACAACGGCGCCGTCCTTGTGCTGGCCGGCATCGGCGGACCCGATGCCGTGCGCCAACTCCTGGGCGGACTGCCGGACACCTTCCCGCGCCCGGTCCTGGTGCAGCAGCGCCTGGACGGCGGTCGCTACGACCGTCTTGTCGCGCAGATGCAGCGTGCCACGCCGTTGCAAGTCAGGCTCGCCGAGCCCGGCCTGTTGGCGATGGCCGGTTCGATCTACATCCTTCCGGCCGAAATCGGCATTGCCGTCAACGAGACCGGCATCCGCTTCACCGAAGGCGACGGCGATGTCATCACCGCGCTGCCGTCGGCGGACTCGGCGGTGCTGCTGCTCAGTGGCAGCGATCCGGCCCGTGTCGATGCGGCAATGAATCACTCCTGGGCCGGCGCACTCGTGGCTGGCCAGGCGCCCGACGGTTGCTACGATGCAGCCGCATCGACGGCACTGATCACACGCGGCGGCGTGGCCGGGCAACCGGTCGATCTTGCCGAACGTCTGATCGCACGTTGGAACTGAGCGGGCAGACCAGGAACTTACAGATGCCGAACCGAAACCATTCCAAGCCTGCCGCGAGCGTACCCGCCGTCGAAAACGACGTCCGGGGCGTGTTGATCCAGGTGGCCGGTGGCCGCCTGCTGCTGCCCAACGCGACCATCGCCGAAGTGCTGTCGTACGCCGAACCCGAGCCGCTGGCCGATGTGCCGGACTGGTTGCTGGGTCGCTTCCGCTGGCGTGGCTGGCAGTTGCCGCTGGTGGCGTTCGCGCGGTTGGCCGGTCTGGCCGACGAACGCGGCGGACTGGGCAGCAAGGTCGTGGTGCTGCGTGCGCTCGGCGGCAATCCGCGCGCGCCGTACTTCGCCATGCTGACGCACGGCTTCCCGCGCCTGGTGACGGTGTCGCGCGACACGCTGGTGGTCGTCGATGACGCCAATGCGATGCCCAATGGCGTGCAGGCACGCGTGCTGCTGAACGAGGACGCGGCGTTCCTGCCCGATCTGGAATCGATCGAGGCGCAGGTCAGCGCGGCGCTGGTGCAGGCGGCTTGAGCGCAACACCCGCGGCGCGTTACGCGTCGGTCGATGCACTGCGCGGCATCACGGTCGCGGCGATGCTGCTGGTCAACAATCCGGGCGACTGGGGCCATGTCTACGCGCCGCTCGAGCATGCGCAATGGCACGGCTGCACGCCCACCGACCTGATTTTCCCGACCTTCCTTTTCATCGTCGGCGTCTCCATCGCCCTGGCGCTGATGCCGCGCCTGGAGCGCGGTGACGCGCCGGCGCTGCTGACCCGGACCGTCCTGACGCGCGCTGCGCGCATTGTCGGCCTGGGGCTGCTGCTTCACCTGTGCGCGCTATGGGCCTTCGACCTCGCGCACTACCGGGTGATGGGTGTCCTGCAACGAATCGGCCTGTGCTTCGCTGCGGCCGGCCTGCTCGCGATGGTTGCGCGGCCGCGAACCCAATGGCTCGTGTTTGCCTGCCTCCTGATCGGGTACGGCGCGTTGCTGGCCGCGGGCGGCAGCTACGACCCCTTCGTCAACCTGGCCAGTCGCGTCGACCACGCGCTGCTCGGCGTGCACGTCTACCAGATCGATCCAGCCAGTGGTCGCGGCCATGATCCGGAGGGCCTGGTCAGCACGCTGGGCGCGCTCGCCACCACCGTGCTGGGCATGCGCGCCGGCGACTGGCTGCGCCGTGGCGACACCCGCGCGCTGTGGCTGGCCGGTGCGACCTGCATGGTGCTGGGCCTGGCCTGGTCGTGGTGGCAGCCGCTCAACAAGAACCTGTGGACGTCGTCGTACGTGCTGTGGACTGGCGGCATCGCCTGCTGGCTGCTGGCGGTCGCGCACTGGCTGGTTGACCGCAAGGGCATGCCTGCCCTGGGCCGTGCGTTCGGCGTGAACGCGATCGCGGCCTACGCCGGCTCCGCCTTCATGTTGTACGCGCTGGTCGCCGGTGGTTGGCTGGAGCCGCTGTACCAGCACGTTTTTTCCGACTGGATGACGCCGCGCTTTGGCCCGTACGTGCCGTCGCTGGCGTTTGCGGTCGCGTTCGTGGCGGTGTGGTGGCTGGTGGTGCGCGCGCTCGACGCGCGAAAGACCTACTTCAAGATCTGACGCACGAACTACTGCAGATCGCCGAACTTCGCCTGCAAAGCGGCAATCGCCGCCAGCCCTGCGCTCTCGGTGCGCAGGATACGCGGGCCCAGACGCAGCCCCTGGAATCCCGCCGCGCGCAGCTGCTCGCGATCAAGCGGCGACCAGCCGCCTTCCGGCCCGATCGCCAGGTACACCGGCTCGGCGGTGTCCAGTGACAGACTGGAGAACGCAAGCTCCCCCTCGGGGTCGAGGATCAGACGCAGTCCGCCGGTGGGCAGGGCGGCCAGGGTCGCCGCGAGCGGTACCGGCGCCGACACAGCCGGCACCACTGCGCGGCCGCTCTGTTCGCAGGCAGACGACACCACGCTGCGCCAGTGCGCCAGGCGCTTGCCCACGCGCGCTTCGTCCAGCTTCACTTCACTGCGCTGCGACCACAGCGGGTGGAAGGATGCCGCACCCAGTTCGGTGGCCTTCTGCAGGATCAGGTCCATCTTCTCGCCGCGCGCCACGCCCTGCAGCAGCACCAGCCGCAGCGGCGACTCACGCAGCACGGGGCTGGCGGCATCGATCGAAACGCGCAGGTCGCGCTTGCCCAGGGCGACGATCCGCGCCGCGTAATCGTGGCCGTCGCCATTGAACAATACGCAGGCATCGCCGACACCCAGGCGCAGCACGCGGCCGAGATGGGCCGCAGCGCTCTCGGGCAGGACGACTTCGCTGCCGGCAGCCAGTGGCTGATCGACGTGGACGCGGGTCAGGCGCATGCGGTGGCCTCGTCAATGGCGGCGCGGGTGGTGTCGGCGAGCAACTGCAACGCCTGCTCGTCGACGCAGTAGGGCGGCATCCAGTACAGCACGTCGCCGAGGGGCCGCAACAGCACGCCGCGTGCCAGCGCTGCGCGGTAGGCGTGCAGGCCGATGCGCAATGCAGGGTCGAAACTGGCGCGGCGGTCGCCGCCGGGCGTCAGTTCGAAGGCGACGATCATGCCGGCCTGGCGGACGTCGGCAACGTGGCGGTGCTGCGCCAACGGTGCGGCCAGTGCCGCCATGCGTGCCGCGGTGCCGCGGTTGCGCGCGATCACGTCGTCGCTGCGGAATATGTCGAGGCTGGCCAGCGCGGCGGCGCAGGCCAGCGGGTTGCCGGTGTAACTGTGCGAGTGCAGGAACGCCTTCTCGCGGGAGTCGTCCAGGAATCCGTCATAGATCGTTTGCGTCGCCAGCACCGCCGCCAGCGGCAGGGCGCCACCGGTCAGGCCCTTCGACAGGCACATCAGGTCCGGCTGAACGCCGCTTTGTTCGCTGGCAAACAGCGTGCCGGTGCGGCCGAAGCCCACGGCGATCTCGTCGCAGATCAGGAACACGCCGTGCGCATCGCACAACTCGCGCACCCGCTTCAGGTACACCGGGTCGTGCATGCGCATGCCGCCGGCACACTGCACGCGCGGCTCCAGGATCAGCGCGCAGACCTCATTCCCATCACGTTCGAGCATGACGCGCAGTGCATCGGCGGCGCGATGCGCGCGATCGGCCGGGGACTCGCCGGCTTCGCACAGGTAGGCGTCGGGCGAGGGCGCGAACAGTGCCTCGGCCAGCAACGGCGCATAGACACGGCGGTACAGCGGGATGTCGCCGACCGCGAGCGCGCCAAGCGTCTCGCCGTGGTAGCCGTTGTCGAGCGCGATGAATTTGGTCCGCCCCTGGATGCCGCGATTGCGGAACCAGTGGAAGGCCATCTTGAGCGCGACCTCGACGCCGGCTGAACCGTTGTCGGCGTAGAAGACCTTGCTGAGCGGCTCGCGGCCCGCCTCGCGCGGTGCCAACTCAAGCAGTCGCTCGGCCAGCTCTACCGCAGGCGCGTGCGAGCAGCCGGCAAGGATCACGTGCTCCAGCGTCATCGCCTGCTGCGCGATGGCCGAAGCGATCCTGGGTTCGGCATGGCCAAACAGGTTGGTCCACCAGCTGCTGATCGCATCGAGGTAGCGGCGGCCGTCGCGGTCGATCAGCCATGCCCCTTCGCCGCGGGCGATGGGCAGCAACGGCATGGTCGCGGCGCTGCTGCCGTCATTGGCGGTGCCACCGGACAGGTGCTCGCGCATCTGCGTGCACGGGTGCCAGAGCACCGCCAAGTCGCGGCTGCGCCAGCTGTCGGCGTCGTCCCTGGCACCGGCGCCAGCGCCGGCCTCTGCTAGCATCCCGTCATCGTGAGTCTTCTTCTGCATCCCTCCATTATCCCGCCTGGCGGCGCGCGGCGCAGCGCAGCGGCCGGGGCCAGCCACGGAACGAGGCCATGAGCCGCCGCCTGCCCACCATCCACCGCGTTACCGAGCACGACGCCGGCCCGTACCGGCTGGAACGCCTCGACCTGGAGTTCGCCAACGGTGAGCGCCGCCAGTACGAGCGCCTGCACGGGCGCGGCCACGGTGCCGTGGTCGTGGTACCGCTGCTCGATGACGACACCGTGCTGCTGGTTCGCGAGTACGCCGCCGGCATGCACCGGTACGAGCTGGGGCTGGTCAAGGGCCGCATCGACGCCGGCGAGACACCGGAACAGGCCGCCGACCGCGAGCTCAAGGAAGAGGCCGGCTATGGCGCGCGTTCGCTCACCGTGCTGCGCTCGCTGACCCTGGCCCCGACCTACATGAGCCACCAGGCCCACCTGGTGCTGGCGCGCGGCCTGTATCCCGAACGCCTGCCAGGCGACGAGCCGGAGGAACTCGAAGTGGTTCCGTGGAAGCTCGACGACCTGCACCAGCTGATCCTGCGCGAGGACTTCTCCGAAGGCCGCAGCATCGCCGCCCTTTTCATCGCCCGCGAGTGGCTCAGGACGCACCAGACATGACGCCCCACATGATTCCAGGCGAGGTGCGCGAAGGCGTGATCGCACTCGCGCATGCTGCCGCCGTTGCGATCCTGGGCATCTACGACAGCGATTTCGCCGTGCAGCACAAAGATGACGATTCGCCGCTGACCGCAGCCGACCTGGCGGCACATCGCTGCATCGTTGATGGCCTGGCGCGACTGACGCCGGACATCCCGGTGCTGTCGGAGGAATCCGCGCACGAGGTGCCCACGGCGCAGCGCCGGCAATGGCAACGGCTGTGGATGGTCGATCCGCTCGACGGCACCCGCGAGTTCGTCAAGCGCAACGGCGAGTTCACCGTGAACATCGCCCTGATCGAGGACGGCGTTGCCGTGTTCGGCGTGGTGCAGGTACCGGTGACCGGCGCGCTGTGGCACGGCGGTGCGACGCTGGGCACGTTCCGCCGCGAGGGCGGCCGCGACGACGCGGTGCGCGTCCGTGCGCCGGCCACCGCGCCGCTGCGCGTGGCGGCTAGCCGGTCGCACCGCGACACCCGCACCGAGGCATTCATTGCACGCATGGGCCAGGTCGAGCCGATCGGGTTGGGCTCGTCGCTGAAGTTCTGCACCCTTGCCGACGGCCGGCTGGACGTCTATCCGAGGTTCGGCCCCACCAGTGAGTGGGACACCGCCGCGGGCCAGTGCGTGCTCGAAGGCGCCGGCGGTGCGGTCCTGGATCCGCAGGGCCGTCCGTTCCGCTACAACCAGCGCGAGACGATCCTCAATGGCGACTTCATCGCCCTGGGCGACACCGCGCTGCCGTGGCAGCAATGGCTGGGCGAGTGATTGCCATGCCTTCGTTTCTGAGCCGGTGAGCCTGACGCTGTGACCACCTCCATCGATCGGCTGCTCACCATCATGGCGCGCCTGCGCGACCCGCAGACGGGCTGCCCCTGGGATGTCGAACAGGATTTCGCCAGCATCGCGCCGTACACGATCGAGGAGGCCTACGAAGTGGCCGATGCGATCGACCGCGGCGACATGGACGACCTCAAGGACGAACTGGGCGACCTGCTGCTGCAGGTGGTGTTCCATGCACGCATGGCGCAGGAGCAGGGCGCGTTCGAGTTTGCCGATGTGGTCGGCGCCATCAGCGACAAGATGGTGCGGCGCCACCCGCATGTGTTCGCCGAGGCCGCCGTGGCAGACGCCGAAGTACAGACCGTCGCGTGGGAAGAACACAAGCGCCGCGAACGCGAGGACAGCGGCCATGAGGACCGTTCCGCGCTCGCCGGCATCGCCCGCGGCCTGCCGGAGTGGCAGCGTGCGGTGAAGCTGCAGAAGCGCGCGGCGCGCGTCGGCTTCGACTGGCCGGACGTGACGCCGGTGATCGCCAAGCTGCACGAGGAGATCGAAGAGGTGCGCGCGGAGTTCAACGCGATCGATGCCGATCCGGACGATGCCGCCGCGCGCGACCGGCTCGAGGGCGAAATCGGCGACGTGCTGTTCGTCTGCGCCAATCTCGCGCGCCACGCCAAGGTGGATGTCGGTGCCGCGTTGCGCCGGGCCAACCTCAAGTTCGAACGCCGCTTCCGGGCGATGGAGGCCCTGGCCGAGGCCGATGGCACCAGCCTCCCGGCGCAGCCGCTGGATGCCCAGGAGAACTACTGGGACCGCGCCAAAGCCGGAGAGAATCGCTAGGCGCCCACGCAATGCCGGATCGAACCCAAGCGGATTGCGCGAGGCACTGGCCCGCTTGCCCGCCTGCCGCCACGGGTGCACGATCACGTCCGGGCCGACGGCGGTGGGGCCGCCGGTTCTTGAAAGCTGGGATGCCGGACATTGGGAGAAACAACGTGCAGCGCTTTGCCAGCTTCCGCGAGTTCTATCCGTACTACCTCAGCGAGCACAGCCATCGCACCAGCCGGCGCCTGCATTTCATCGGCAGTTGCGGCGTGCTGCTGCTGCTCGCCGTGGCGATCGTGCAGCGCGATGGCCGGTGGCTGTTGGCCGCACTTTTGTGCGGCTACGGCTTCGCCTGGGCCGGCCATTTCTTCTTCGAGAAGAACCGACCCGCGACGTTCCGGCATCCTTTCTATTCGTTCGTTGGCGACTGGGTGATGTTCAAGGACATCCTCAGCGGCCGCATCCGGTTCTGAGCGTCAGTCCAGGAAGATCAGCCAGGCCGCGACCGCGATCAGGGCGAAGCCGGCCCAGTGGTTCCACTTGAGGGGTTCACCCAGGTACCAGGCGGAGAAACCGGCGAACACCAGCAGGGTGATCACCTCCTGCATGCCCTTGAGCTGGGGCGCCGAATAGACCGCGCTGCCGATCCGGTTGGCCGGCACCATCAGGCAGTACTCGAAGAAGGCAATGCCCCAGCTGACCATGATCGCCATGACCAGAGGGGTGGACTTGTACTTGAGGTGCCCGTACCAGGCGAAGGTCATGAACAGGTTGGACCCGAGCAAAAGCAGGATGGGGTAGAGGCGTTCAACAGGCATGGGAATTTTTCGCCGTAATGAATGTGTTCAGCTTAAGCACACGACCTTCACGAAACATCCACACTCGCAAAGGCAGCCTTCACAAAGCTGAAGGGTTGGAGGGGTTTGCATGCAGGGTACCGGCACACGGGACGGCGGTCTGGTCCTGATCGTGGAAGACAACCGCAACATCTCGGAGATGGTCGGCGAGTATCTGGAGGGCCGTGGCTTCGAGGTGGACTATGCCAGCGACGGCCTCGACGGCTACCGCCTGGCGACCGAAAACAATTATGACGTGGTCGTACTGGATCTGATGCTGCCACGCATGGACGGCGTGGAGTTGTGCAAGAAGCTGCGCGAGGAGGCGCGCAAGTCGACGCCGGTGTTGATGCTGACGGCGCGCGACACGCTCGACGAGAAGCTCACGGGACTGGGGGCAGGGGCCGACGATTACCTGACCAAGCCGTTCGCGATACAGGAACTGGAGGCGCGCCTGCGTGCCCTGATCCGTCGCGAGCGTCGCCAGGTCGGTGGCGAAGTGCTCAAGGTCGCCGACCTGGTACTCGACCCGGCCAGCCTGCGGGTCACCCGTGGCGGCAGCGAACTGCAGCTCTCGCCGATCGGCCTGCGCCTGCTGACCATCCTGATGCGTGAATCACCGCGCGTGGTCAGCCGCCAGGAGATCGAACGCGAGATCTGGGGCAATGGCCTGCCGGACTCTGACACCTTGCGCAGCCATCTCTACAACCTGCGCAAGACCATCGACAAGCCGTTCGACAAGCAGTTGCTGCACACCGTGCAGAGTGCCGGCTACCGCGTCGCCGACATCTCGCAGCCGCCCGAGTAGTACGGAGCGCCATGCGGCACGGACTTCCGCGCAGGATCAAGCTTGCGTTCATCACGCAGGCGCTGATCGGCAGC
>DATDBI010000244.1:0-2482 GCA_036524915.1 Lysobacter sp.
GGCCGCCGACGTGGTCATCACCCACGAGCTCAACGAAGTCACCGTCAGCTGCCTGCCGAAGGACCTGCCGGAGTTCATCGAAGTCGACCTGGCCAAGCTGGCCGTCGGCGACGTTGTCCACCTGTCGGACATCAAGCTGCCCAAGGGCGTCGAGCTGCCGGAACTGAAGCTGGGCAAGGAACACGACGTTGCCGTCGTGATGGCCAAGCACGGTCGCGTCGAAACCGAGGAAACCTCGGAAGAGGCACCGGCCGAAGTGCCGGCGACCAAGGCCGCCAAGAAGGACGAGAAGTAATCACGTCCGGTGCGACCGCCCGCAATCGCGGGCGGTCCACTGCGTGAGACTCTCTGATGGCTGCTGGTTTGCGCCTCATTGTCGGTCTGGGCAATCCCGGAGCCGAACACCTCCGGACCCGGCACAACGCCGGGTTCTGGTTTGTGGACGCCCTGGCATCGCGCCTGGGCGGCCGCTTTGGTCTGGAATCCAAGCTGTTCGGCGAGACCTGCAAGGTCGACATCGCCGGCCAGCCGGTCTGGCTGCTCAAGCCGGCCACCTTCATGAACCTGTCCGGCAAGTCGGTCACCGCGGCCCTGCGCTACTGGAAGATCGAGCCGGAGCAGATGCTGGTCGCCCACGATGAGCTCGACCTCGACGTCGGCACCGCACGCATCAAGTTCGACGGCGGCCACGGCGGACAGAACGGGCTGCGCGACATCAGCCAGCTGCTCGGCCACGGCAAGTACCATCGCCTGCGGATCGGCATCGGCCATCCCGGCCACAAGGACAGGGTCACCTCCTGGGTCCTGGGTCGTCCCGGCAGCGCCGACGAGGCGCAGATCCTGCGTGCCATCGACGACGCCCAGGATGTGTTGCCGCTGGCAGTCACAGGTGACTTCAACGAGGCCATGAAGCGGCTGCATACGCCGCGGGCCTGAGTTCCACCCCCATTCTTGATGCCGGCCCGGCCGGTGTCACAACTGAAGAGCGAGAAAAGCGTCATGGGCATCAAATGCGGCATCGTCGGCCTGCCTAACGTCGGCAAGTCGACCCTCTTCAACGCCCTGACCAAGGCCGGCATTGCAGCGGCCAACTTCCCGTTCTGCACGATCGAACCCAACGTCGGCGTGGTGCCGGTGCCCGATCCGCGCCTGAATGCGCTGTCGGAGATCGTCAAGCCGCAGAAGTGCATCCCGACCGCGGTCGAGTTCGTCGACATCGCCGGCCTCGTCGCCGGCGCCGCCAGCGGCGAAGGCCTGGGCAACAAGTTCCTGGCCCACATCCGCGAAGTCGACGCGATCACCCACGTGGTGCGCTGCTTCGAGAACACCGACGTCATCCACGTCAACAACAAGATCGATCCGATCTCCGACATTGACACGATCGACACCGAGCTGGCCCTGGCCGACCTGGAATCGGTCGAAAAGGCCCTGCAGCGCGCCGAGCGCACGGCCAAGACCGGCGACAAGGACGCCAAGATCCGGGTCGAAGTGCTGGGCCGGGTCCGCGCCGGGCTCGATGCCGGCAAGCCGGCGCGTGCGCTGGGGCTGTCGGACGACGACAAGCTGCAGGTGCGCGACCTGTTCCTGCTGACCCTCAAGCCGGTCATGTACGTCGCCAACGTGCTCGAGGACGGCTTCCACGACAACCCGCACCTGGACGCCGTGCGCGCGCGCGCCGTGACCGAGGGCGCCGAGGTGGTGCCGGTCTGCGCGGCCATCGAGGAAGAGCTCAGCCAGCTCGAGGACGCCGACCGCGACGCATTCCTGACCGACCTGGGCCTGGACGAGCCGGGCCTGAACCGCGTCATCCGCGCCGCCTACAAGCTGCTCGGCCTGCAGACGTACTTTACCGCCGGCGTCAAGGAGGTCCGCGCCTGGACGGTGAAGTCCGGCTCGACCGCGCCGCAGGCGGCCGCCGTGATCCACACCGATTTCGAAAAGGGCTTCATCCGCGCCGAGACCATCGCGTACGACGATTACATCAAGTACAGGGGCGAGTCCGGAGCCCGCGACGCCGGGCGCCTGCGCCTGGAAGGCAAGGAATACCGCGTCCAGGAAGGCGACGTGCTGCACTTCCGCTTCAACGTCTGATTGATCCGTCCGCTTGCCCGCGCGCTTGCGGACGGTGATTTGAAGGATTTTTGCCGCTGGCGTGAAAATTGATGTGTAATCGCCGTTGACAACCCCGCCGACCGGTCCCAAAATTGCGGGCTCTTTGGAGGGATACCCAAGCGGCCAACGGGGGCAGACTGTAAATCTGCTGGCTTACGCCTTCGGTGGTTCGAATCCACCTCCCTCCACCAGCTTCACCCGGTCGCAAGGTCGGTAGTGCAACAGGCAGCAAACCGATGGCGTTACCATCCATCGGCGCAGTACCCAAGCAGGTAGGTTCCGGCGCGGGAGTAGTTCAACGGTAGAACCTCAGCCTTCCAAGCTGATGGTGCGGGTTCGATTCCCGTCTCCCGCTCCATTGAACGCCGCG
>DATDBI010000245.1:0-1059 GCA_036524915.1 Lysobacter sp.
TCGTCGTGATAGCGCTTCTTCGCGGCCGAAGCCAACGCGGCCTCGATGGCCTCGAAGATGACTTCACGCGGCACGCCCTTCTCGTTGGCGACTGCATCCACGACCAGCAACAATTCCTTGCTCATCTCGTTACTCCGCACGTTGGCGCTGAAGCGCCTCCGGCAATTGGGTGGTGACCTAGGTTGATTTACTTCTTGCGCTTCACAGGACGGCGCTTTGCGGGCGCATCCTGTGCAGGCTTGTCTTTTCCGGGCTTGACCGGAGCGAATCCCAGCGCGGCCCAATCCGGGACCAGGCGCGCCTTGTCGATGTTTCCGATCGCGACCGCGAACTCGTTGACCTCGATCGCCTCGATGCTGAACACCACGGTGTCGCCATCGACGCGCTCGATCTTGCCGGTCAGGCGGCGACGCCCGTCCTGCGGCAGCTTCAGGCCGACCTTCGCGGTCTCGCCGATGAAGCGCTTGTAATGCTCGAGCGTGAACAGCGGCCGATCGATGCCCGGCGACGACACTTCCAGCGTGTACATCCCGCTGATCGGATCCTCGACGTCGAGCTGCGCGGACACCTCGCGGCTGACCGCCTCGCAATCCTCGATCGTCACCGAGCGCGGCTGACCGTCCGCGTCCGTCTCCTGACCCGCAGGCACGTCGATATACAGACGCAGCACCGCGCTGCCGGGAGCCGGCAGGTATTCGGCACCGAGCAGCTCGACGCCCAGCGACTGGACGGTCGGGGTGAGCAACCTGGCGATTTCGACAGCTTTATCTGACACGCGTACGACTCCCGCGATAAACGATCCAGGGACCGGCCGAACCACTGCCAGCCGATCCAGGGACTGAATTACATGCAACGTTGACCCGGTCTTGCGACAAGCACGTGCGATCACGAACTACAGTTCACGAACAGCAGGCCACCAACAACGAAAAAGGGCCCTTGCGGGCCCCTTGTCCGTACAGCTGGATGTCGGCGTGATCGCGCTGGGCGCGGCCACAAAGCCCGGCCTTTGGCCTTGGGACCGCCCGGATTCCGGGCTGTCCGAGGGCACTGGGCCCTGGC
>DATDBI010000246.1:0-13709 GCA_036524915.1 Lysobacter sp.
TCTCAGCGGCGTGCAGGCGCTGGTGCGACTGCCGCTGATGCAGCGCCTGCGCGACGAAGCCGCCGGCCTCGATACCGCCGGTTTCATCTCCGGCTACCGCGGTTCCCCGCTGGGCGGCTTCGACCTGGAGCTGTGGCGCGCCCGCAAGCACCTCGAAGCGGCCGGCGTGAAGTTCACCCCGGGCCTCAACGAGGACCTCGGCGCGACCATGGTGTGGGGCACGCAGCAGACCAACCTGTTCCCGGGTGCCAAGGTCGAAGGCGTGTACGGCATGTGGTACGGCAAGGGCCCGGGCGTGGACCGCACCGGTGACGTGTTCAAGCACGCCAATGCCGCCGGCACCTCGAAGTTCGGTGGCGTGCTCGCACTCGCCGCCGACGACCATGCCTGCCGCTCGTCGACGCTGCCGCACGGCTCGGAAGACGAGTTCGTCAGCGCGATGATGCCGATCCTCAACCCCGCCGGCGTCCAGGACATCCTCGACATGGGCGTCATCGGTTGGGCGATGTCGCGCTACACCGGTCGCTGGGTCGGCTTCAAGACGATCGCCGAGACGGTCGAGTCGTCTGCATCCATCGACGTCAATCCGCTGTCGATCCAGATCGTCACGCCGGACGATTTCGAGATGCCGGTCGGCGGCCTCAACATCCGCTGGCCCGATCCGCCGATGGATCAGGAAATGCGCCTGCACCGCTATGCGGTGAAGGCCGCGCAGGCCTTCGCTCGCGCCAACGGCATCGACCGCACCGTCATCGACTCGCCGCGCGCGCGCCTGGGCATCGTCACCACCGGCAAGTCCTACCTAGACGTGCTGCAGGCGCTGGAATACCTGGGCCTGGACGAGAACGCCTGCGCCGACCTCGGCATCCGCGTCTACAAGGTCGGCATGACCTGGCCGCTGGAACCGGTCGGCATCACCCGCTTCGCGCAGGGCCTGGAGGACATCGTCGTCGTCGAGGAAAAGCGCGCCTTCATCGAGCGCCAGATGAAGGAGTACATGTACAACTGGAGCGGCCAGCGTCCGTCGATCGTCGGCAAGTACGACGAGCAGGGCGAGTGGATCCTGCCGTCGACGGGCGAGCTCACCCCGGCCACCATTGCCGGCGTCATCGGCCGCCGCATCCAGAAGTTCCACAACAGCGAGCACATCGAGAACGTGCTGCGCTGGATGGCCGAGAAGGAATCCGAGCTCGCCCTGCCGCGTGCGCAGTTCCCGCGCGTGCCGCACTACTGCTCCGGTTGCCCGCACAACACCTCGACCGTCGTGCCGGAAGGTTCGCGCGCGCTCGGCGGCATCGGTTGCCATTACATGGTGACCTGGATGGACCGCAGCACCGACACCTTCACCCACATGGGCGGTGAAGGCGTGACCTGGTCGGGCCAGGCGCAGTTCACCGAAACCCAGCACGTCTTCCAGAACCTCGGCGACGGCACGTACTTCCATTCGGGCTCGCTGGCGATCCGCCAGTCGGTCGCAACCGGCGTCAACATCACCTACAAGATCCTCTACAACGACGCGGTCGCGATGACCGGCGGCCAGCCGGTCGACGGCACGCTGTCGGTGCCGCAGATCGCCCACCAGGTGCGCTCGGAAGGCGTGCAGACCATCGTGCTGGTGTCGGACGACATCGCCAAGTGGAACAAGCGCGAGATCTTCCCGTCGGATGTCGAGTTCTTCGACCGCAAGGAACTGGACAGCGTCCAGAAGCGCCTGCGCGAAGTGAAGGGCACCAGCGTCCTGATCTACGACCAGACCTGCGCCACCGAAAAGCGTCGCCGTCGCAAGCGCGGCAAGATGGTCGACCCGCAGAAGCGCGTGATGGTCAATTCGCTGGTCTGCGAAGGCTGCGGCGACTGCGGCAAGAAATCGTTCTGCGTGTCGGTGCTGCCGAAGGAAACCGAGTTCGGCCGCAAGCGCGAGATCGATCAATCGAACTGCAACAAGGACTACTCCTGCGTCAACGGCTTCTGCCCGAGCTTCGTGACGGTGGAAGGCGGTGGCCTGCGCAAGAAGAAAGGTAGCGGCGCGAAGGATCGCCTCAGCGACCTGCCGATGCCGCAGCTGCCCGCGCTCGACCAGCCCTGGAACATCCTGATCACCGGCGTCGGCGGCACGGGCGTGGTGACCATCGGCGCGCTGCTCGGCATGGCTGGCCACCTGGAAGGCAAGGGCGCGACCGTGCTCGACCAGACGGGCCTGGCGCAGAAGGGCGGCGCGGTCACCACCCACATCCGCATCGCCCGCACCCCGGCCGACATCCACGCCGTGCGCATCGCCGCCGGCGAGGCCGACCTGGTGCTGGGTTGCGACATGGTCGTGGTCAACGACTACTGGGCGCTGTCGAAGGTGCGCTCGGGCCGCAGCTCGGTGGTGCTCAACAGCTACGAAGCGATGCCGGGCACGTTCACCACGCGCCCTGACATGCAGTTCCCGGCCACCGACATCATCGGAGCGATCAAGCTCGCGCTCGGCGGCACAGAACATGCTGATAAGAGCCTGCACGTGGTCGACGCCACCCAGCTCGCCACCGCGCTGATGGGTGATGCGATCGCATCCAACCTCTTCATTCTCGGCTACGCCTGGCAGCAGGGCCTGGTGCCGCTGTCGCTCGATTCGATCATGCGTGCAGTGGAGCTCAACGGCGCCGCGATCGAGATGAACAAGACCGCGTTCGCCTGGGGCCGCCTGGCCGTGGTCGATCCCAAGGCTGTCGCCGAGTCGGCAGGCCTGGTGCGCAACGCACAGACGGCCGCCGAAGCCACCCCGGGCGAGCTGCCGATGCTGTCGCCGGGCGCGTGGGAAGGCAACGAGTGGGGCGCCACCAGTGCACCGCGCACCACCCGCAAGGAAGACGAGCTGCGTCACGTGCCTGCTCATGGTGGCGACAACGTCGCGTTCCTGCCGCTCGACGACGCGCGCCTGTCGCGTTCGCTCGATGAGGTGGTCTCGCGCCGCGTCGCCTTCCTGACCGAGTACCAGGACGCCGGCTATGCCAAGCGCTACAGCGATTTCGTCGCGCGCGTGCATGCGGCCGAGCGCAACGTCGCCGGCACCACCGACCTGACCGAAGCCGTCGCCCGCTACGCCTTCAAGCTGATGGCCTACAAGGACGAGTACGAAGTCGCGCGCCTGTACACCAGCGGCGATTTCCAGAAGAAGCTCGAGCAGCAGTTCGACGGCGACTACAGGTTGAAGTTCCACCTCGCTCCGCCGCTGCTGGCGAAGAAGGACGCGCAGGGCCGCCTGATCAAGCAGGAGTTCGGTCCGTGGGTGTTCACCGCGTTCAAGTGGATGGCCAAGCTGCGCTTCCTGCGCGGCGGTGCCTTCGACATCTTCGGCAAGACCGAGGAGCGCAAGATGGAGCGCCAGCTGATCGTCGACTACTTCGCGACGATCGAAGGCCTGCTCGGCAAGCTCGATCGCAGCAACGTCGGCCTGGCGGCCGAGATTGCCGGCATCCCGGAGCACATCCGCGGCTACGGCCACGTCAAGGAAGACCACCTGCACAAGGCCAAGGCCCGCGAGGCCGAGCTGCTGAAGGAATGGGACAACCCGCTGCGGATCGTCAAGGTGGCGTAAGCCGCTCCAGCACGGGTGGAGATCGAGGGCCGGCTCAAAGAGTCGGCCCTTTTTCTTGTCCGGCGTTGTGGCCGTTCCGCACGGGAAGACGCGGCCAATGCGTTGACGGCGTAACCATCTGCGTCGCTGGGCGAATGACTGGAAGGCGCGGGCATGACCCGCCCGACCCTTCCCATCGCGAGCTTCGCCGTGTCCTGCAGCATCGCCGGTCTTCCCCTGCCAACGAGGTCGCGCACCCGCGCGCCCTTGCGTCACCTCCTGTGGAGAGACGGCGCGACTGCGTGGCCTGCAAGACGGCCGCCGCGTCCGTCGCACCTTCCCGCCACGGAGCCCGCGATGACCGCCGACAAGGCGAAGACCGACGACATCCTCTGGGGGCAATGGATGCTGCAGGCCCAGGAGGGCGATCGCGCTGCCTACGACGCGCTGTTGCGCGCAGTGACGCCTTACGTGCGCACCATCACCCGACGCTACCTGAGCCCCTGCGATGAGGCCGAGGACGCGTTGCAGGAGGTGCTGCTGGTCGTGCACCGCATCCGTCACACCTACGAGCCTGGCCGTCCGTTCCGGCCGTGGCTGGCCACCATCGCCAGCCGTCGCTGCATCGATCTGCTGCGCCGTCGCGCCTACCGACGACTCCATGAGTCGACCGCCGACATCGAGCCCGAGGCACTGGCGCACGACGCGGCGACGCCGGAGGAAGCGCTCGCGCAGCTCCATGCCGCCGACCGGTTGCGCGTGGCGGTGGCAGGCCTGCCCGAACGGCAGCGCGAGGCGGTCGGCCTGCTGCGGTTCGACGAACTGTCCCTGCACGACGCCGCGCGGCGCAGCGGCCAGAGCGAAGGCGCACTGAAGGTTGCCTGCCACCGCGCGATCAAGACACTGCGAACAAGATTCATCGACAAGGGTGATGGCCGTGAATGACACCGACCTGCTGATCCAGCGACTCGTCGAGGAGGCCGCGCCGGTAAAGTGCCTGGCTTCGCCTTTGCGACGCACCCTGGCGTGGATGGCCTTGGCCGGCGCCGTGCTGGCCGCGGTCGTGGTCGCCAGCGGCCTGAATGCCGAAGCGTTGCGTGCGTTGCGCGCGCCCGGCGCGGCGATTGAATGGAGCGCGAGCGTGTCGACGGGCGCGCTGGCCGCATTCGCGGTGTTCCAGGTCAGCGTGCCGGGCCGCAGCGCGCACTGGCGCTGGCTGCCGCTGCCAGCGGCGATGCTGTGGCTGGGCGGGATCGGCGCCGGCTGCATTCGCGATGTCGCCCTGCTGGGTTCCTCGGCCTACGCCTATCAGGGCTTCAGTGTGGAATGTGCGCGCGCGATCGTCCTGGTCAGCCTGCCTGTTGGCCTGTCGATGCTGCTGATGGTGCGCCATGCCGGCGTCGTGCGACCCACCCTCACCGCGCTGCTGACGTCCGTTTCCGCTGCCGCGCTGTCCTCGGCCGCGGTGGCACTGATCCACGACGGCGAGACGGCACTGATGTCGCTGCTGTGGCACTGCGGTCCGGTGCTGGCGCTGGCGCTGCTTGGCGCCGCGACGGGCCGCAGGTTGTTCGCGTGGCTCGGTTTCCCCCCGGCACGATCCCGTTCACCACACGCGTAACCAATCGCCCACCTGGCGCGAACTCTGTGCTGGCGACGGATTTCCCCGCGCTCGAAACCTCCCTTCCCGCTACTGGAGAAACATCCATGAAAGCTCCCTTCATCCCCGCTTCCGGCGTCGCCCTGGCTCTGGCAGCCGCTGGCCTGGCCTTCACCGCTGCGCCGGCCAGCGCAAAGGCCAAGCCCGGCGAACAGGTCGAACTGGTGCACTGCTCGGGCGTCAACGCCTGCAAGGGCCACAATGACTGCAAGACCGCCGACAACGCCTGCAAGGGCCAGGGCAGCTGCAAAGGCAAGGGCTTCGTCGCTGCCTCCAAAACGGCTTGCTCGGACATCGGCGGCAACCGTGTCGACCCGAAGGTCAAGTTCAGCGCGGATGCCGGCAGCCAGGTCAAGTGTTACGGCGTGAATGCCTGCAAGGGACACAACGACTGCAAGACCGCCGACAACGCCTGCAAGGGCCACGGCAGCTGCAAGGGCAAGGGCTTCGTCGCACTGCCGGCGACCAGTTGCTCCCATGTCGGCGGCAACGCGGGCTGAGCGTGCGCCGCACGCGTCCCACGCTGCAGGACTCCGGCGCAATCGCGCCGGAGTCACGCCCATGGCTCGGCTTCGGCCTCGGGCTGCGGCCAGAGTATTTCGAAGCGATCCTCGCCGATGCGCCCCCGGTTGACTGGTTCGAGATCATCTCGGACAACTTCATGGTCGCGGGCGGCAAGCCACGCCATTACCTCGAGCAGGTCCGCGCGCGCTATCCGCTGGTGATGCATGGGGTCGCGCTGTCGATCGGTGGCACCGACCCGCTCGACCGGGGCTACCTGCAGCGCCTTCGCCAGCTGGCGAACGACATCGAGCCGGCCTGGATCTCCGACCACTTGTGCTGGACCGGCGTCGACGGCGTCAACAGCCACGACCTGCTGCCGCTGCCCTACAACGAAGCCACCATCGCCCATGTCGTCGCGCGCGTGCAGCAGGTGCAGGACTACCTCGGCCGCGAACTGCTGCTGGAGAACCTGAGCAGCTATGTCGAGTACCGCGAATCGGACATGCCCGAGTGGGAATTCGTCGCCCAGGTCGCCGGTCGCAGCGGCTGCCGAATTCTCCTCGACGTCAACAACATCCAGGTCAGCGCGCGCAACCACGGCTTCGATCCGGACGATTACCTCGCCGGCATTCCCGTCGACAAGGTCTGGCAGATCCACCTGGCCGGTCACAGCGATCACGGGCACTACTGCATCGACACCCACGACCACGCCGTGCCGGAACCGGTCTGGTCGCTGTACGAGCGGGCCATCGGCCGCTTCGGTCCGGTCAGCACGATGATCGAACGCGATGATCATTTTCCGCCATTGCCCGAACTGCTCGCAGAGCTGGCGCAGGCCCGTGCCGCGTTCGCGCGCAGCCGCAACGCGCTGGCAGCGGCATGAACCGCGCCGCGACGGCCTCGCTTGCAGCGTTGCAGCGCCGGCTCCTCGACCGGATTCGCGGCCGGCCGGCTGCGATCGACGCCCTCCTGTCCCAGGGCCAGCTGTCGCCTCAGACTGGGCTCAACATCTACGCGAACGCCTACGGCGCGCGACTTCGCGAGGCGCTGGAGAATGACCATGCGGTGCTGGGCACCTACCTGGGCGACGAGCTGTGGGAGGTCCTGTGCGATGGCTACATCGCCGCGCACCCATCGCGTTTCCGTTCGCTGCGCGATTTCGGCGTCCACCTTCCCGACTACCTGACGCAGGCCCGGGCGTTCCGCCCGCATCCACACATCGCCGAACTCGCACGGTTCGAGCGGCGCCTGCTCGACACGTTCGACGCGGCCGACGACACGACGGCCCGCTTCGAGCAGCTGCACGACCTGCCCTCGGCGGCGTGGCCCACGTTGCGGGTGCGCATGCGGCCCGGCCTTCAGCTGCATGGCGTCGAGTTCAACAGCATCGAGATCTGGCAGGCGATCAAGCACGGCGCCGTGCCGCCGCCGCCCACCGCGGCGACCCACCGGCATTGGGTGTTATGGCGCGACGGCGAACGCGTGACCCGCTTCCGCTCGCTCGACGCACCCGAACTCGCGGCGCTCAACCACGGCCAGGGTGGAGGCAGTTTCGCCGGCCTGTGCGAGCTGCTCAGGCACTGGCATGACGATGCCGACGTGCCCTCGGCCGCACTGGGCTGCCTGAGTGCATGGTGCGACGAGGGCTGGGTGGCGCAATGGCAGTAGCGGTGGGGGACGCACTGCGAAACTGGTCGGCAAATCCCCCACAATCGCCCGATGGATACAGACCAGCTGCAGTCGTACTGCGCGCGGTTGCCCGGCGCGACCGGGAAGCTGCTTGCCGATCCGCGCAACATCCTGGTCTACAACGTCGGTGACAAGACCTTCGCCTACTTCAAGACCAGCGAGCCCGAGCGCTGGCGTTTCAGCATCAAGGTCTCGCCGGAACGGTTCGTCGAACTCACCGACGTGCCGGGCATCAAGCCCGCCCGCTACATGGGCCGCCATCGCTGGATCACGATCGTCGATGTGCGACGCGTGCCCGAGGACTACCTGGCCGAACTGGTGGAGTGGTCATACCGGCATGCGCTCGATGGGCTCAGCCGCAAGCGCCGCGCGCAGGTCCTCGGCGATGGGCAGTCCGGGTGAGCGGGGCTACAACTGCGCGCCCGTGACGGCTAGCATCGAGGCCAAACCTCCGGAGTGCCTTCGATGCGCTTATTGATCCTGCCGGCGATGCTGGCTGCATTGCTGGTCTCGCCGGCCCACGCCCAGCCGCCCGACGCGGCCGTCGCCGCAAAGGCCGTGCAGCCCCAGGTCATCGCCTGGCGCCGCGACATCCACCAGCATCCCGAACTGGGCAACACGGAAGTACGCACCGCGCGCGTGATCGCCGACCAGCTGCGCAAGCTCGGGCTGCAGCCGCGCACCGGCATCGCCCACACCGGCGTGGTGGCCGTACTCAAGGGTGGCAAGCCGGGGCCGCGCATCGCGCTGCGCGCCGACATGGACGCGTTGCCGGTGACCGAACAGACCGGCCTGCCCTTCGCCTCGAAGGTGACTTCGCAGTACCGCGGCCAGCCGGTCGGCGTGATGCACGCCTGCGGTCATGACGCCCATGTCGCGATCCTGCTCGGGGTGGCCACCGCGCTGGCGGCGCAGAAGCAGGACCTGCCAGGCGAAGTGATGTTCGTGTTCCAGCCCGCCGAGGAGGGCCCGCCGAATCCGGGCGAGGCCTTTGGCGCGAAGCTCATGCTCGATGAAGGCGTGTTTGCCGACTTCAAGCCCGATGCGGTGTTTGGCCTGCATGTCTGGGCCGGCCTGCCGGTTGGCCAGGTCGGCGTGCGCAGCGGTCCGATGCTTGCCGCTGCCGACGAGTGGAGCCTGACCGTGCGCGGCCAGCAGACCCACGGGTCGCGACCGTGGGACGGTGTCGACCCGATCACCGTCGCCGCGCAGATCCTGCTCGGCACACAGAGCCTGATCGCGCGCCAGGTGAACATCGCCGCCACGCCGGTGGTGCTCACCGCCGGCCAGTTCAACGCCGGCGTGCGCTTCAACATCATTCCCGACGAAGCCCGCGTGGTCGGAACGCTGCGCACCTTCGACGCGAAGGTGCGTGAGGATGTGATCAATCGCTTCCGCCGCACCGCCGAAGACTTCGCCCACGCCAGCGGCGCGACCGCCACGCTCGACGTCGCCAGCAATGCACCGGCGACGATCAACGACCCTGCCCTGGCCTCGCGCATGCGTCCGTCGCTGCAGCGCGCGGTTGGCGCCGACAATGTCGTGGAGATGCCGATGGTGACGGTGGCCGAGGATTTCGCCCAGTTCGCCAACACCGTGCCGGGGCTGTACTTCTTCGTTGGTTCCACGTCGCCCGGGACCGACCCGGCCAAGGCGCCGATCAACCACTCGCCGCAGTTCATGCTCGACGAGAACGCGCTCGATGTCGGCACGCGCAGCATGCTGCAGGTGGCGCTTGATTACCTGCACGGCGGCGGCTGACAGCACCGACCCAACCCCTTCTTTCGCACCCCTGCCGCGGTCGACGATCGCGGCATCGACCACACCGGAGCCCTCGATGCGTCGTCCCGCCCTGCACGTCCTTCCCGCACTGATCGCCGCCGCATTGTTCTCGCAGGCACACGCCCAGGCGGCGCAGTCTGCCGGCGAGCGCCCTGAAGTCACCGCCGCGGCCAAGGCCGTGCAGCAGAAGGTGGTGGCGTGGCGTCGCGACTTCCACCAGCACCCGGAGCTGTCCAATCGCGAGACGCGCACCGCGGCCAAGGTTGCCGAGCACCTGCGCGCACTCGGCCTGAAGCCGCAGACCGGCATCGCCCATAACGGCGTGGTGGCGATCATCCAGGGCGGCAAGCCCGGTCCGCGCGTGGCCCTGCGCGCCGACATGGACGCCCTGCCGGTCACCGAACAGGTCGACCTCCCCTTCGCCTCCAAGGCCACCGCGACGTTCCGCGGACAGACGGTGGGCGTGATGCACGCCTGCGGCCACGATGCCCACACCGGCATCCTGCTCGGCATTGCCGACGCGCTGGTGAAGATGAAGGCCGACCTGCCCGGCTCGGTCATGGTGGTGTTCCAGCCTTCCGAGGAGGGCGCACCGGACGGCGAGGAGGGCGGTGCCTCGCTGATGCTCGAAGAAGGCCTGTTCAAGACCTTCAAGCCCGACGCGATGTTCGGGCTGCACGTGTTCTCGACCCTGCAGGCCGGTCAGATCGGCGTTCGCCAGGGCCCGCTGATGGCGGCATCGGACAAGTTCACCATCAAGGTGAAGGGCCGGCAGACGCACGGCTCGCGACCGTGGGGCGGCATCGATCCCATCGTCGCCGCCGCCGACCTGATAGGCACCACGCAGACCATCGTCAGCCGCCGCACCGACATCGCCAAGCTGCCGGCGGTGGTGAGCTTCGGTTCGATCAACGGCGGCATCCGCTACAACATCATTCCCGACGAAGTCGAACTGGTCGGCACCATCCGCACCTTCGACGAAGGCATGCGGCAGAAGATCTTCGCCGACCTGAAGAACGTCGCCGAGCACGTCAGTGCCGCCAACGGCGCCACCGCCATCGCCAGCGTGCCCGACAACGCGGGCAACCCGGTCACGGTCAACAACCCGGCGCTCACCGCGCGCATGCTGCCAAGCCTGCAGGCGGTGGCCGGCGCCGACAACGTGGTCGAGCCGTCGCTGCAGATGGGCGCCGAGGACTTCTCGTACTTCGCCAGGGAGGTGCCGTCGATGTTCTTCTTCGTTGGCGCCACGGCCAAGGGCACCGATCCGGTGACGGCACCGAGCAACCACTCGCCGCAGTTCGCGCTGGATGAGTCGGCGCTGGACCTGGGCCTGCGCGCGCTGCTGCAGGTGACGCTGGATTACCTGCATGCGCCGCAGGCCGTCGCGGTGGCGCAGGTCACGCACGACTGAGGCGGCGTCCGGCTCGGTCAGCCCAGCTCGTTCACCGAGTGCGGATCCATGGCATACGGGTGCACGTCGGCCAGGTGCCCGGGCTGCGCGCGGACGCGATCGATCCATGCAAGCAGGTGCGGCAGCGCGGCGAGGTCGAAGCCCGCTTCCGCGGCAACGCCGGCATACGCGAACACCGCGATGTCGGCGATGCCGTAACTTTCGCTTGCAATGAAGTCGCGGCGGGTGAGTTCGCGGTCGAGGATGGCCAGCGCGTTGGCGCCAGCCGCACGCTTCATCGACACCAGTGCTTCCGGCCGACGCGGCAGCTTGCCGGTGAGCGTCCAGTGCCGCAGCGCACCGATCTGGCTCTCGATGCGCTCCTGCTCGAACGACAGCCACTGCCAGACCCGCGCCCGCCCGTAGGCGTCCTGCGGCAGGAACTGCGACCCGTCGGCCAGGTACATCAGGATCGCGTTCGACTCAGCCAGCGAGCGGCCATCGTCGAGTTCGATGGCTGGCACGGTGCCGGTGGGGCTGATGGCGAGGTAGTCCGGCTGGCGGCCGTCGCCTTCGAAGATGCTGACGGTGCGGGTCTGCCACGGGCGCCCGAGCTGAAGCAGGAGCTGGCGGACCTTCCAGGCATTGCGTGAAGGCAGGTAGTCGTAAAGGGTAAGCACGGTCGGGTCCTGGGCGCGTTGGTCGCGGGTGCGCTGATCGATGGACGCAGTCTGCGCCGCCGCCAGGCCGGCCGATATCCGATCCTTGCAGCCCCGCAGCCCGTTGCCGGTCAGGTTGGCCGCGGCCATGGCGGGTAAAATCGCTGCATGACCGCCCAAAACCTGCCGCTCGGCCGCCACGTCGACTACCCGCGCGAGTACGACGCCTCCCTGCTGTTCCCGATCGCCCGCGCACTCGGCCGCGACCACATCGGCATCGTTGAGGCGGCGCTGCCGTTCATCGGTGTCGACCGCTGGCACGCCTACGAGCTCAGCTGGCTCGACGGGCGCGGCAAGCCGCATGTCGGCACGGCGACGATCACGGTGCCGGCGACGGCGCCGAACCTGGTCGAGTCGAAATCGTTGAAGCTCTACCTCAACTCGTTCAACGCCACGCGCTTCGACAGCGACGAAGCGGTGCGCGCGCGCATGGCCAGCGATCTGTCGCGTGCGGCCGGCGCCCCGGTCGAGGTCGCCTTCGGTCTGCCGCCGATCGACGAGAGCGCCGCCGACAATGCCGTGATGGATTGCATCGATGGCCTGGATGTCGCCATCGATGATTACGGCCCGCCCAACGCCGGCCACCTCGCCGCGGATTCCGCGCATGTCGTCACCGAGGCACTGACCAGCTCGCTGCTGAAGTCGAACTGTCCGGTCACCGGCCAGCCCGACTGGGCGCGCGTGGTGATCTCCTACCACGGACCACGACTCGATCGCGCCGGACTGCTGCGCTATCTGGTTTCGTTCCGTGATCACGCCGAATTCCACGAGCAGTGCGTCGAGCGCATCTTCATCGACCTGATGGCGCACGCGAACCCGCAGTGGCTGTCGGTGGAGGCGCGTTATACGCGTCGCGGCGGCCTGGACATCAACCCTTGGCGCGGCACGCCCGGGCATCGGCAGCCCGGCGCAGGGCGCGACGAACGGCAATAACCAAGCACGTCCATCGCAACCCCAACGAAACGTGACCGGGCTCACCCGGTCGCCATATTTCCTTAACAAGGCACATGTCATGGTGCTCCCGCCATTCCGGCAGGAGCCGCCCACCCATGACCACACCGGATAAGAAAGCCGATTTTTCCGGCGTCAGCGCCAACGTCGACACCACCGCCGAGAAGGTTGAAAAGGCCGATTTCTCGGGCGTGACCGCATCCGTCGACACCACCGCCGAGAAGGTCGGTGAGCAGACTTACACCGTCGCCAAGGGCGACACCCTTTCGCATATCTCCAAGCAGTTCTACGGCAGCGCGAACAAGTGGAACGCGATATTCGAAGCCAACCGCGACCAGCTCGACGATCCCGACAAGATCCAGCCCGGCCAGGTGCTCAAGATCCCGCCGCAGGACTGACGTCGCAGTTCACTCCCTTTCATGTCCGCGGACGCTGAGTCCCCGGTTCGCTTCCCAGTTTTCAGGAGATCTCCTCATGATCAATCGCAATCGACTGCACTACGCCGTGGCTGTGGCCTTGCTGGCCTCGCTTGCCATGGTGGGCTGCAAGAAGAAGGAAGAGCCGGTCGCCGTCACTCCGGCGCCGGTGGAAACCGCACCCGTCGCACCGGCCGAGCCGATGCCTGCACCGGTTCCGGCAGGCGTGGCCGTCACCAGCGTCACCCTGGGCACCGCCGCAGGCGCCGACAAGAAGATCGCTTCGCCGACGATGGCCTTCACCGCGAAAGACAAGATCATCGTGTCGGTCGCCACCGACGGCACCGCCAGCAACGCTGACGTCACCGCGCGCCTGGTCTACCAGGACGGCCAGACCGCAGGCGAGAAGAAGCAGGCGCTCAACACCACCGGTGCGGAAACCACCAACTTCGAATTCACCAATGCCAAGCCGTGGCCGACCGGCAAGTACAAGGCCGAAGTCACCGTCAACGGCGCACCGGCCTCGACCACCGAGTTCGAGGTCAAGTAACGCAAACGTCTCTCTCCCCCACCTCATGGTGGGCAAGCATGGGCGCGGTCCTTTGCCGCGCCCTTTTTTTTGGTTCCTATCCCGGGTGAGGGTGAAGGCTGCTTCGCGTGTGGGTCAGCGTCTGCGTGGGGAGAACGCTGCAGTTGTTTCATTGACTTCGCGTGTGGGTTCCCCGCGAAGTTCGCGTGGCGTTGCTGCAAGGATCGGACTCGGGTTGCTGGGATACGGGGCGGTGTCCGTGCCCTCGACTCATTCGCACGACTGCTCGGTGAGCTCGGGCCCGGACGCCCGCTGGAGGATCTGGTGGTTTCAAAGCCGCTTGTGTGCGCACGTCCCTGGGTTCCCGCCTTCGCGGGAATGACGGCTTTCAGACGAAGACCGGGCAATGAAACGCTGGAGCATCGTCCGCCGGGCTGGGGATTGCTCCGCAGCGGGACATGGATGTCCCGCGCCCCGCATCGGACAAGGATGTCCGATTAAGGGGCG
>DATDBI010000247.1:0-11709 GCA_036524915.1 Lysobacter sp.
ACTTCTGAACAGCCATGGTCTTGCTCCAAAAAAACTCAGTTCGATTGTTTCTTCAATGCCGACAGCGCAGCGAACGGATTCACGCGCTCCGGCTCTTCGGCCTGCTCGGTCGCCGGCCAGTCGCGTTCCACCGCCTCCGTGTCGGGCGCGATCGGCACGACTGGGATGGCGAGGATCAACTCGTCCTCGACCAGCTCGACGGTCCGCAGCTGGCCATCTTCCGGCACCAGCAACGGCTCGTATCCTTCTGGCAACCCCGCCTCGTCCGCTTCCTCACGGAGCAGGCCCAGGCGCTGCACGATGTTCACCGGGAACAGGAACCGCTGCAGGCTGCGCTGACAGGTCAGCGGCAGCTCGGCATCGATTCGCAGTTCGACATAAGGCACCCGCAGCGCGTCTTGATCGAACTCGAGCGCAAAGCGAACCTCACCCTCGGTGTCGACCAGACTGTTCCGCAGCCGCGTCAGTTTCGACAGCGGCACACGGCCTTCCAGGCCGCGCCGTGTCGCCACCATGCGCCATGCATCAAGAATCCCGGGCAGGTCGGCTGACATAAGCTGCGGAATGTTAGAGATCGCGACTATTCCTGTCAAACCTGAACCGCGCATCCGCGGCTGCGCCCCGTTCCGCCCGTCGGCGGCAATTGCGGGCGGCGGTACACCGGCCTCAAACTGCGGTCCATTCCAGTCCAGTCGACCGCGCCCGTGACCATCGTCCTGCTCCTGCTGTTGTCGACCCTGGTGATCGCCGCCCTTCTGGCATGGATCCGCCCGGGGCGCCGCGAGCGGGCCGTCCGCGAGGTCCTGGACGCCGCCGACGCCCTCGAGGAGCGCTTGCGGCTGGCCCGGGCCGAGATCGAGGCGGTCGCCGGCAACGTCGGCAACGACCCGGTCGCCGATGCCATGCGCGAGATGCTGCGCCAGCGCCTGTGGCTGCGTGACCACGGCCGCCAGGCCAGCCTCAGCCAGCTGGCCGAGGTGCGCAGCTCGATCGATGCCGCACGCGACCGGATCGACCAGCAATTATCGCTGATTGCACGCGCCCGCGGGCCCATTGCCTGATCCGGTGTCCGCGTTGCCCCCCGCCCCAGCCGCCACGCTGATCCTGGCGTCGACGTCGGTCTACCGGCGCGAGCTGTTGTCGCGCCTGCGCCTGCCGTTCGACACCGCGCGCCCGGACAGTGACGAAACGCCAATGCCGGGCGAGGCCCCGGCCGCCCTCGCCGCTCGCCTGGCGCAGGCCAAGGCGTCCGCCGTGGCCTCCCTCCGTCCCGGGGCCTGGGTGATCGGGTCGGACCAGGTCGCCGAGTTCGACGGTCGCACGCTCGGCAAGCCCGGCGGCCGCGAGGCCGCCATCGCCCAGCTGGCGGCCATGTCCGGGCGCCGCGTCCAGTTCCATACCGGGGTGTGCGTGATGCAGGCCGGCCGGGCTCCGCTGTTGGCGCAGGACCTGACCGTCGTCGAATTCCGCGACCTCGATGGCGGCCAGATCGCCCGCTATGTCGACGCGGAGCAACCCTTCGATTGCGCAGGCAGCTTCAAATCGGAAGGGCTCGGCATCAGCCTGTTCGAGGCGATCGACAGCCGTGATCCGACCGCCCTGGTGGGACTGCCGCTGATCTCGACTGCACGCCTGTTGCGGCAGGCGGGTTTCGAGCTGCCCTGACCCCTCGGGCATGGCCCGCCCCGTCACTCGATGATGATGGGGCGCTCGGCCCAGGTTTCCACGCTGCCGTCGCGCCCACGCAGGCGCAGGCCCAGCCAGTGACGTCCCGGCCCGATGCTTTCCGGCAACGTCACGTCTGCATCGAACCCCACGTGCGGATGCTGGGGATCGCTTGATTGCGGCCAGACCGTCTGCAGTCCCGGGAACTGGCGACCGTAGCGCGACTGGGCAACGACATCCCCGTCGAGCGTGATCTCGATGCCGGCCAGGCCGACACCGTCCTTGAAGGCCCAGCCATCCACCTTGAAATGCCTGCCGACACGGGCGTCGGCCACGGGCGCATCGACCCAGACCATCGCCGGCGTCGTGCAGGCGCCCTGTGCGGGCTTGCCATCGAGCGCGAACAGGAGGAAGCGCTGGCGACCATGATCGATGTTCAGCACTTCCGGCGGCGGCAAGGGCCCGGCCAGCGCACACAGGTCGTGGTAGCGATCCAGCAGGTCCCGGTATTTGATCTCGGTGGCCCCGACCACGAGCAGCACCGGCCGATCACCCCAGTCAGCGCGGCCGGCACTCTGCAACCCCCACAGTCGCAGCTGCGGCGCACGACCATGCTTGTGGTTGATCGGATGATCGAGCACGGCGATGCGCGGGTCACCCAGGGCGAACCCGAGCTCGGCGCCGATCTTGAAGTTGTCCGCCACCACCCGCGTGCCGGCGGGCATCGTCGCCAGTCGCTGGCGAACGGCCTGCGCCAAGGGCTGCCATCCGGAGAAATTGCTCGGATACCACTTCTGCGCCGCGTTGCGTTCGCGAACCTCCGGCTGCGACACCGCCAGGTAGTAGCCCAGGTTCGCCACCAGGCCGATCGCGGCCAGCCCGGTCGTGGCCAGTTGCCAGCCACGCGGCCAGCGCCGCAGAACCGCGGGCAGGAGGGGCAGCAGTGCCAGGTAACCGGGCAGTGGCCAGTGGAAGCTCACGCGCTCGGTGTCGGCGAAAAACCCCAGCGCGAAGAAGCCAAGCACGACCCCCGTTCCGAGCAGCGCGAAGTATCGCTGTGGCGCGGTCGCACTGAGCAGGCCACGTCGTGCCGCTACTGCCAGCGCAGCGAACAGCAGCGGCGTCACCAGCAAGGCCTGGATTGCGATGAACCAGACGGCGTCGGCGTGGAATGCCCACGGATGACGGTCGACCAGCTGGAAGCGCAGGCCGGCATCGGCGTTGTCGAGGTTCCAGGCCACCAGCGGCGTCCACGCCGACGCGCCGAACGCAATGGCCACCAGCACCCGCACGTCACGCAGCGCGCGCCGGCCTTCTTCCAGCATCGCCAGAGCGACGAAGCCGACGGCTATCACGGCGATGAAGCGGTAGTGGCACAGCGCGCCGAGCGCCAGCCCGACGGCCAGTTCCAGCGCGGCCTCGGGACTGACCTGACGCAGCAGGCGGGCGCCGGCATCGACGCATAGCAGGGTAGCCAGCGCCATCGCCGCATCCGGCAGCGCCATCACACCCAGGCTGCCGGCCAGCGGCAGCAACAACGTGAAGCAACCCGCCACCCAGCCGTCACGCGCGCCGGATTCGCGCGCGCAGATGTGCACCATCAGGCAGGGAACCAGCGCCGAGATCAGCACAAACGGCAGCCTCACCGCAAATGTGTTGTCGCCGCCGATCAGCGTGCCCAGGCGGGTCAGCCATGCGGTCAGGCCGGGCAGATCCGAATAGGCCGCCGCCAGGTGCTGCCCTTCCTGCCAGTAGAACGCCTCGTCGACGAACAGCGGCAGGCGCGCGGCCACCACCAGCTTGATCGCCAGGACCGCGACCCACAGCACCCAGAACGTGCGCTGTGCCTGCACTGCATCCCGCATCCGTTCGTGACCTCGCTACACTCTGGGTGAACTTGCCATCACTACCGCATCAATTGCCGCATCAGATCAGGAGCACACACGCGATGACGGTATCCCTTTCGACGGCGACCATGCTAACCGATGGCCTGCGAGGCTCCCTTGAACGCGCCCAGGCGCAGGTCAATTCGCTGGTCCTGGGCAAACCGCAGGAGGTGCGGATGGCCTTCGTCGCGCTGCTCGCCGGCGGCCACCTGCTGATCGAGGACCTGCCCGGGCTGGGCAAGACCACGCTTGCGCACGCACTGGCCGCCACGCTCGGCCTGGATTTCCAGCGCGTGCAGTTCACGTCGGACCTGTTGCCGGCCGATGTGGTCGGCGTGTCGGTGTTCGACCCGCAGGCGCGACAGTTCCAGTTCCATCCCGGCCCGGTGTTCGCGCAGGTGCTGCTGGCCGACGAGATCAATCGCGCACCACCGCGCACGCAGAGCGCGCTGCTGGAGGCCATGGCCGAATACCAGGTCACCATCGACGGCACCACGCATGCCTTGCCGGAGCCGTTCTTCGTCATCGCCACGCAGAATCCGGTGGACCTTTCGGGTACGTACCCGTTACCAGACTCGCAACTGGACCGCTTCCTGCTGCGCCTGAGTCTGGGTTACCCCGACGCGGACGCGGAGCGCGACCTGCTGAGCGGCGATGACCGCCGCGATCTGATCGCGCGCGTACTGCCCTTGCTGGGCAGCCAGGACGTGCTCGCCGCACGTCACGCCGTGCGCCAGATCCACGCCAGCGAGGCACTGGTCGCCTACGTGCAGGCGTTGATGGCCCGCAGTCGCCGCCATCCCGGCGTGCGTGTCGGACTGTCGCCGCGAGCCGGACTGGCATTGCTGCGCGCGGCCCGCGCCTACGCATTGCTGCTGGGGCGCGCGCACGTACTGCCCGAGGACGTGCAGGCACTGTTCCCGGCCGTGGCCGCGCATCGCCTCGTCGCCGAAGTCGACGCCGGCAAGGATGCGACGCTGGCGAAGGCGATCCTGCACGCGGTGCCGGTGGACTGAGCGATGGCGCAGGACAGTCGCGCAGATCGACCCGATCGACCCGAACGCGCCGATCGCCGGGCGCCGGCGAGCCTGCGTTCGCGACTGCATGCCTGGGCGCTGGTGTGGACGCGACCACGCGATCCCGAAACGCTTCCCGCGCGCCTGCACGGTCGTCGCATCTACGTGCTGCCGACGCGATTCGGCGTGTTCTACACCGTGCTGTTGTTCACGATGTTGCTGGGCGCACTCAACTACAACAACAACCCGGCATTGCTACTGGGCCTGATGCTCGCTGGTGCCGGGCTGGCCAGCCTGGTCGCCGCGCAGATGCAGTTGTCCGGGCTGGAGCTGGTGACGGCCGATGCCGAGCCCGTCGCCGCCGGCACTCCGCTTTGCGTGCGCCTGCATGCGCGCGCCGATCGTGGTCGCGCGCGCCGCGGACTGCGGCTCGACGATGACGGCAGCTTCGACGCCGCGCCTGGCATCCTCAATCTCGATCGCGGCAGTGGTGAGGCGCAGCTGGAGCTGCCGACGCAGCAACGCGGCTGGTTCGATCTGCCCAAGCTGCGCCTGTCGACCACGCGACCGCTTGGCCTGGCCAGGGCGTGGGCATACGTGTGGCCGGAGTCGCCGCTGCTGGTCTACCCCGCTCCCGAAGCGAACGGCCCGCCGCTGCCGGCCGGCCACGGCGACCGAGTGCAGGCGCGCGTCCACCCGAGCGGCGACGACGTCCACCATCTGCGCAGCTATCGCGCCGGCGACGCGCGGCGCACCATTGCCTGGAAACCCTCGGCACGGCGCGACACGCTGATCGTGCGCGAGTTCGAACAACCCATTGGCGCCGAAGTCGTGCTGGACTGGCGCGCGATCGCGGGCATCGGCTACGAAGCGCGCATTGCCCGCCTGGCACGCTGGATCGATGAAGCCGAGCGCGATGGCAGGCGCTACCAGCTGCGCCTTCCCGGCCATGCGGCGCTGGGTCCCGACCGCGGTCCACAGCACCGCCACGCCTGCCTGCGCGCACTGGCGCTGATGCCCCATGGCTGACCGGGCAATACCAGCGCTGGATCGACGCGGCCGCCGCTGGGCGCTGCTGAGCGCGGGCGCGTGCCTGGTGCCGCTGCTTCTCCAGTTGCCGATGCAGATCGCGCTGACCATCGCCCTGAGCGCGCTCGCGGTGGCCGCCATGTCATGGCGCCAGCCTTTGCATGGCCTGCTGCGACTGCTGGTGTCGGTGGGCCTGATCGCGACCGTATTGTTCATGAGCGGGTTTTCGATAGGTCGCGACACCGGCTGCGCGCTCCTCGCGGCGATGCTGGCGATCAAGCCTTCGGAGACGTTCAGCCTGCGCGACGCACGCAGCCTGCTCGGCTTCGCTTTGTTCGCGCCATTCGCGACGTTCCTGCTCGATCAGGGCCCGCTGTCACTGGTGCTCGGCGTCGTTGCAACGCTGCTGACTCTGGCGACGCTGCAATTGCTCGCCGAGCTGGAATCGGGCGACGTCCGCAGCGATACGTCGCCGTGGAAGCGGATGTCCGCCACCGGTCGACTGCTCGCCCTTGGGCTGCCGCTCGCCCTCGCGGCGTTCTGGTTGTTTCCGCGACTGTCCTCGCCACTGTGGGGCATCCCCGAACGGGCCATGGCCCGCACCGGACTATCGGACCGGATGAGTCCGGGCGACTGGGTCGATCTGATGGGCGACGACCGTCCTGCCCTGCGCGCCCGGTTCTTCGGCGCCATGCCCAGGCCGCAGCAGATGTACTGGCGCGGGCCGGTGATGTGGGACTTCGACGGGCGCACCTGGTCGCAGCCACGCTGGTTGCCCGGCTGGACCCAGACCGCCATCGAACCTGGCCCGCAGCGATGGGACTACGAGATCGAAGTGGAACCCACCGATCGCCGTCAGCTGGTCGCGCTCGACCTGCCGATCACGGCGCCGTCCGGCAGCGAGCTGGACCCGGACCACAGCCTGCAATCGCTCAACCAGCTGACCGGCGTCACCCGCTGGCGCATGCAGTCGGCACCGCCGCAGAAGTACGAGTTGAAACTGTCGCGGGAACTGCGCGCGTATGCGCTGCAGCTGCCGTCCGGCTACAACCCGCGCACCGTGGCGCTCGCCCGGCAATGGCGATTGGACGCCGGTCCCGCTGCCGATTCGGCGATCGTGACGCGCGCCCTCGACTGGATCCGCCACGACTTCGCCTACACCCTGGAAACCCCGCTGCTCGGACGCAACAGCGTCGATGAGTTCCTGTTCGACCAGCGCGCCGGGTTCTGCCAGCACTTCAGTTCTTCGTTCGTCGTCCTGATGCGCGCGGCCGGCGTCCCGGCACGCATTGTCACCGGCTACACCGGTGGCTACCGCAACTCGGTCGGCGGTTACTGGCTGGTGCGCCGCTCCGATGCCCATGCCTGGGCCGAGGTCTGGCTGCGCGGCCGGGGCTGGGTGCGCGTCGATCCGACCGCGGCGGTGGCGCCGGAGCGCATCTACGACACCCTCGACGACCGCCGGACCGCCGTCGACGGCTTGCTCGGCTCGCTGGGCGGCGGCCACTCGCTGGTCGACATCGGCGACTGGGCGCGCCGTGGCTGGAACGATTTCGTGCTCGGCTTCGATTCGCAGCGCCAGCAGCGACTGCTCCGGCCGCTCGGTATCGATCGCATCGACGACCGCACCCTGGTCCTGCTGCTGATGCTGGCAGCGGCGCTGGGGTTGCTGTGGATGGTCTGGCTCAGCCGCCGCAACGAACGCGAAACCGACCCGATGCTGCGCGCCTGGCATGCGCTGGCGCGCCGCTATCGCCGCATGGATCTGGAGCGTTTTCCCGACGAGCCGGCCGGGCGCTGGGTGGAACGCGTGGCCGCGGCCCGGCCCGAGCTCGCCACCGAGCTGCGGACCCTCAGCCAACGTTTCAGCGATTGGCGGTACGCTGACGGCGAACCGGGGGGACGTTCGACCCGCGCCCTGGCCAGGGCGCTGCGTGCGCATCGCCCGTCCGCCCGCAAAGATTCCGCAAGCCTACGGACCCCTGGAGAATTCCGTTGAATGCCACGCCGATGATGAATGTCCGTCTCGCACTGCTCGCTCTCGGCACGATGCTGCTGACCGCCTGCGTCACCGCACCGCAGCCGCTGCAGGGCGAATTCAACCCGATCACCCCGCGCGATGCCGCCGCCAACGACAGCACCGGCGCCTCGGTTCGCTGGGGCGGGCGCGTCGTCAGCGTCGAACCGCAGGCCAACCGCACCTGCTTTGAAATGATCTCCACGTACCTGGGCGACAGCGGCCGGCCGTACTGGGGCAGCGACGACACCGGCGGTCGCTTCATCGCCTGCCGTACCGGCTTCTACGACCCGGCGGTGTTCGAGCAGAACCGCGAAGTGACCTTCATCGGTCGCGTCAGCGGCTACCAGAACCGGCGCATTGGCGAGTACGACTACCGCTTCCCGCAGGTCGAGGCCGACGTGGTGTACCTGTGGCCGGTGCGCGAGACGGTCGACGTCGTCGGCTATCCGGCGGCGCCGTGGCCCTGGTGGGGCTGGTGGTAACCCGAGGCTGTCCGCAAGGCTGACCCGGGGGGCCAGCCATCGAAAGGCGCGTCAGCGCGACGTGCCGAACCGGCCCAGCGGCGCTCCCGCCAGCAGGTGCAGATGGATCTGGAACACCGTCTGCCCGCCGTGGCCGTTGCAGTTCATCACGATCCGGTAGCCGTCCTCGGCAAAGCCCTCGCGCTTGGCATAGTCGGCCGCGGCCAGCGCAAGCCGGCCGACGATCGCGGCCTGGTCGGCCTGCAGGTCGTTGAGCGTGGCGACGTCGGTCTTGGGAACGAACAGCACGTGCACCGGCGCCTGCGGCGCGATGTCGCGGAACGCGATCAGGTGCTCGTCTTCAAAGACGATCTCGGCCGGAATCTCGCGTTTGATGATCTTGTGGAAGATGGTGTCGGACATGGCGGTCGCAGTGGCGGCAGGGTGCTTGCGACTTTACCCCGGCGCGAGTCGGCTTGCCGGCACCGGCGTGGATCAACCAGCGTATCGGCTCAGTCCGTCATCTCGCTGCGGCTGCCGAACGCATGCGACAGCGTGCCGCGATCAACGTACTCCAGTTCGCCACCGAGCGGCACACCGTGTGCAAGACGGCTTGGCCGCACCTTGTGCTGGCGCGCCAGCTGCGCGAGGTAATGCGCGGTCGCCTCGCCTTCCACCGTCGGATTGGTGGCGATGATCAGTTCCTGCACCTCGCCCTCGGCCAGGCGCGCGGCGAGCGTCTCCAGGCCAAGCTCGCGCGGGCCGATGCCGTCCAGCGGCGACAGCCGTCCCTGCAGCACGAAGTACAGGCCACGGTAGCCGGTGGCCTGCTCGATCGCCAGGCGATCGGCCGGGGATTCGACCGCGCACAGCTGGTGCGCATCGCGCGCTCCACTGGCGCACGTCGCGCAGACCTCGCCTTCGGTGAAGTCGCGGCAGCGCGCGCAGTGGCCGATGTTCTCGACCGCGGCCGCCAGTGCATCGGACAGGCGCTGGCCACCCGCGCGCTCACGCTCGAGCACGTGGTAGGCCATGCGCTGCGCCGACTTCTGGCCGACACCGGGCAGCACGCGAAAGGCATCGATGAGTTGTTCGAGGAGTGAACTCATGCAGTTCGCCGCTCGCCCGCAATCAGAACGGCATCTTCATGCCTGGCGGGACCGGCATGCCGGCAGTGGCGGCCGACATCTTCGACTGCGACTCGGCATTGACCTTGTTGACCGCATCGTTGAAGGCCGCGGCGATCAGGTCCTCGACCATCTCCTGGTCGCTGAGCACGCTCGGATCGATGCGGACCTTGCGGCACTCCATGCGGCCGGTGATGGTGATGCTGACCATGCCGCCGCCGGCGTTGCCGGTGACTTCGAGCTTGGCCAGCTCTTCCTGGGCGCGCTGCACGTTTTCCTGCATCTTCTGCGCCTGCTGCATCAGTTGGGCAATATTTCCACGCATGGTCTGTTACTCGTCTATTGGCAATGGAGCCCCTGCGTCAGGGGCGACGGCCAGCGCACCCGGCGCTGGCGGTGGGGGATCATTTCTCGTCGTAGGGCCGGATCGAGTCCGGTACCACCTTGGCGCCGTGCTGGGAGATCAGGCGCTGCACGTCGGGATCGCTCATGAAGGTCGCTTCGGCCGCGGTCTGTCGCTCATCGCGGCTGCGCTCGTTGCGCTGGTGCAGCGATTCGGCCGAACGTGCCGCTTCGACGAAGCGGACCTGCGGCGCGGCGCCCAGGGCCGGCGCCAGCGCTTCGGCCATCAGATCGACCAGGGCATTGCTGCGAAGGTGGTCGTCGGTCGGCGCGAGCGACAGGCTCAACACGCCCTCGGCGTAGGCGACGAAGCCGGCGTGCTCGGCAAGCAGGCGGGCCGGCCCGCGCAGACTGGTCGCGGCAACCATCGCGTGCCAGGCATCGGCATCGGCGATGCCGGCGCCATGGACGAAGGTGCTCTCGGCAACCGGTGCGGGCGGCGACGGCGGGACTGGCGCGACCACGGGCGCTGCCACCGGTGACGGGTCAGGTCTGGGGTCGAGACTGGGCTCCGCCGCTGCAGGCGCGGGGGCCGTGCGTTCGGGGACCGGTGCGGCATCGGGCGGCGGTGTGCGCGGCGAGCCTGACGGCTCGGCCGCAAACGGGCTCGGCGGCGGGGTCCGTTCGCGCGGCACTGCTGGCGCAGGCGCAGCAGTCGCGGCACTACGCGGCGCGCTGCTGCGCGAGGTCTGCGCCGGCTCGCCGGCCGGCGCGCGGGCGCCCTCGCCGTCAGCCGGGCGGAACGCCAACATCCGCAGCACGCTCATCTCGAACCCGGCGCGCGGGCTCGGTGCCAGCGCCAGGTCGCGACGTCCGTTGAGTGCCATCTGGTACCACAGCTGCACCACTTCCGGGCGCAACTGCGACGCCAGCGCGTCGATATCGACGCCATCGGCCTCGACCTGCGCCTCGGGCACCAGCTGCCGCACCTGGATCCGGTGCAGGGCGTCACTGAAGGCTTCCAGCACGCTGCCCCAGTCCGGCGAGAACTCGGCCAGTACGGCCACCTCGGCCAGCAACCGCTCGCCGTCGCCTTCGGCCAGGGCGGCCAGGAGTGCGCCGACACGGGTGCGATCCACCGTTCCGAGCATCGTCGCCACACCGGCATCGCCAAGCGCGCTGCCCCCGGCGCTGGCACCGGTGTAAGCGATCGCCTGGTCGAGCAGCGACAGGCCGTCGCGAAGGCTGCCGTCGGCGGACTTGGCGAGCTGGCGGATCGCGCCGGCGTCGGCAGCAATGCCCTCGGCCTCGAGGATCCGGGTCATCTGGCCGCTGATCTGCTGCTCGTCCAGGCGCTTGAGATTGAACTGCAGGCAGCGCGACAGCACCGTCACCGGCAGTTTCTGCGGGTCGGTGGTGGCAAGCAGGAACTTCACATGCCCCGGCGGCTCTTCCAGCGTCTTCAGCAACGCGTTGAAGGCCGACTTGGACAGCATGTGCACTTCGTCGATCAGGTAGACCTTCACCCGGCCGCGGCTGGGCATGTACTGGGCGTTGTCGATGACCTCGCGCACGTCGTCGACACCGGTATTGCTGGCGGCGTCGATCTCGAGCAGGTCGATGAAGCGTCCCGAGTCGATGTCGCGGCAGGCGCCGCACTCGCCACAGGGCTCGGCCGACGTCCCGCGTTCGCAATTGAGCGACTTGGCGAAGATTCGCGCGATGGTGGTCTTGCCGACACCGCGGGTGCCGGTGAACAGGAAGGCGTGGTGGACGCGGCCGGAATCGAGCGCATTGGTCAGCGCACGGACCACGTGCTCCTGCCCCACCAGTTCGGCGAAGCGCTTCGGACGCCACTTGCGGGCGAGGACGAGGTAGGACATGTCCACATTCTGCCATGCCGCGTCGCGCCCACCGCGACCGGCATCGCGGACTGCTCCTCGCCGGTTCGTGGCGCCTGTCGCCGTGACTTGTCCCTGGCGCCTGCGGCAGCTAGAATCTGCGACCCCTGTGAACGGCTTGATACGGCTGGATGCCACGTCCAGGGGTACGAAGTACCAGGTGCGGAGAGGTGTCCGAGTGGTTGAAGGAGCACGCCTGGAAAGTGTGTAAGCGTCTAAACCGCGCTTCGGGGGTTCGAATCCCCCTCTCTCCGCCAGCTTC
>DATDBI010000248.1:0-4382 GCA_036524915.1 Lysobacter sp.
CGCCGCGTCGGCGCAATCCTTGCCCAAGCCCGCGGAGTTCTACTTCGCCGCCGATGCCAACACCGTCAAACCGGTGGTGGCGGTACGCGAAACCGGCGAAGTGGCGATGGAAAAACTCGCCCGCGCCGCCGAACGCAACCCCCACGCCAAGGCGGAGGTCGCACAACTTGCGCACCTGGCGATGGATGCCGGCCGCGCCGATCTCGGGCGCCAGCTCTATGTGCGCGCGCTCGGTCAGATCGACCGCAGCGACGGCATGTGGCGATCGGTGGTCTGGAACTACGGCTGGGATCTCTACCGTGCCGGCGACAGCGACGGGGCCTTCGCGCAGTGGCGCACGCTGCTGGAAGCACGCAGCGTCACCGCATCGTGGATCCCGCCGACGTTCGCGCTGGCCCTGTGGTCGCTGGGACGCAAGGAAGAAGCCGTGCAGTGGTACGCCGCTGCCGTGCGCACCGAGCCGCAGCAGTGGAACACCGCAGGCCAGTTCGCCCGCCTCCTGCCGGACTGGCGCGACGACGAGCGCGCGACCCTGGCCGAAGTGCAGGCTGCGTGGGCGGCCAATCCGCCGACCTGGCCCTGATCGTCCGCGTACAAAAGGCCAATCCGGCACGGGACCGTCCGCCACGGCCCGCGCTAGGATTGGCCTTTCCCGCGCGGATCCCCGGCATGCGTCTGCTGTTCACCGCTGTCCTCCTGAGCCTTCCCTTCTCCGCCATGTGCGCCGATCGCATCACTGGCAAGCCCTTCGCCACGCGCAGCGAGGTCTATGCGCCGCACGCGATCGCGGCGACGTCGCATCCGCTGGCGACACAGATCGCGCTGGACGTGATGAAGGCCGGCGGCAGCGCGGTCGATGGAGCTATCGCCGCCAACGCCGCGCTTGGACTGATGGAGCCGACCGGCAGCGGCGTCGGTGGCGACCTGTTCGCGATCGTCTGGGATCCCAAGACGAAGAAGCTCTACGGCTACAACGGTTCGGGTCGATCGCCCAAGTCGCTCACGCTGGCCGAGTTCCAGCGCCGCGGCCTCACCGACATCCCGCCGCACGGCCCACTGCCGGTGACGGTGCCCGGCGCGGTCGATGCCTGGTTCGCGTTGCACGGCCGCTTCGGCCGCAAGCCCATCGCCGACGATCTCGCCCCGGCAATCCGCTACGCCCGCGAAGGTCATCCGGTTCACGAAGTCATCGCGTACTACTGGGGCCGCAGCGTGCCGACGCTGTCGAAGTGGCCGGGCTTCAGCGAGCAGTTCACCGTCGACGGAAAGCGCGGTCCGACCACCGGTGAGATGTGGCGCAACCCGAACCTCGCCAATACCCTCGAGAAGATCGCCAAGGGTGGCCGCGATGCGTTCTACAAGGGCGACATCGCCCGCACCATCGATGCCTACTTCAAGGCCAACGGCGGCTTCCTCAGCTACCAGGACATGGCCGCGCACCAGGGCGAGTGGGTCGACCCGGTCAGCACCGACTACCGCGGTTACGACGTATGGGAACTGCCGCCGAACGGGCAGGGCATCGCCGCGCTGCAGATCCTCAACCTGCTCGAGCCGTATGACATGAAGTCGTACGGGTTCGGCAGCCCCGAGCACGTGCACCTGTTCACCGAGGCCAAGAAGCTCGCCTTCGCCGACCGCGCGCGCTGGTACGCCGACCCGGACTTCGCCAAGTCGCCGGTGAAGCAGCTGATCTCGAAGGATTACGCCGCGCAGCGCCGCAAGCTGATCTCGATGGACAAGGCGCTCAAGGAAGTGCAGCCGGCCACGCCGAAGGAACTCGACGAAGGCGACACCATCTACATGACCGTGGCCGACGCCGACGGCATGATGGTTTCGCTGATCCAGTCGAACTACCGCGGCATGGGCAGCGGCATGGCGCCTCCGGGCCTGGGTTTCATCTTCCAGGACCGCGGCGAGCAGTTCGTGCTGAAGGAAGGCCACCCCAATTCGTTCGAGCCGGGCAAGCGCCCGTTCCACACCATCATCCCGGCGTTCGTGACCAAGGGTGGCAAGCCATGGCTGAGCTTCGGCGTGATGGGCGGGGCGATGCAGCCGCAGGGCCACGTGCAGATCCTGCTCAACCTGATCGACTTCGGCATGAACCTGCAGGAAGCCGGCGACGCGCCGCGCATCCAGCATGACGGCAGCACCGAACCGGCCGGGCAGGCGACGGTGATGAGCGACGGCGGCGAACTCGACCTGGAAACAGGCTACTCCTACGAGACCGTGCGCGCGCTGATGCGCAAGGGTCACTCGGTGCGCTTTGCCGACGGCCCGTATGGCGGCTACCAGGCGATCATGGTCAATCCCAACGGCGGCTATGTCGGCGCCAGCGAGTCGCGCAAGGACGGTCAGGCGGCGGGGTATTGAAATGACCAGCGCTGAGGTGACGACGCTGCTGCGTCGCGCCTGGACGGCGCTGCAGCAGGGCCAGCCGGTGCCGGCGCGCGCTGACTGCGAGGCCGCCTTGCAACGCGCCCCGGAGTCGTTCGACGCCTGGCGTCTGTACGCCGTCGTGCTGCAGGCGCAGGGCGATGGCGGCGGCGGCCGCAGCGCGCTCGAACGCGCCTGGGCGCTGCGACCTGGCGATGCCGGCACCGCGCTCGACCTGGGCACGGCGCTGCTGCAGGCCGGCGATGGCGCCGCCGCGCTGCCCCTGCTGGCGATCGCGATGCGTGCCCTGCCGCAGGAACCCCGGGCGGCGTTCCGCTACGGCACCGCAGCGTACCTGGGCGGCGACTACCGCGCCGCGACGAGTGGCTTCGAAGCCGCAGCGCGCCTGGATCCACAGTGGACCCAGGCCTGGAACAACCTCGCCGCCGCACACGGGCGCCTGCAGGACTACCCCGCGGCGATTTCCGCTGCCCGCAACGCGCTGCGGCTGGAACCGGGCGCGGCCAGTTCGCACCAGGCCCTGGCGGCATTGCTGTCGAACCTGTTCGACCGCACCGCCCTGGAAGAGGGTTTGCGATGTGCGCAACGCGCGCTGCAGTTGCAGCCCGGTTATGCCGAAGCCCACCGCAATGCCGCGATCGTGTTGCGCAAGCTGGGTGAACCGGCACGCGCCGAAGCACACGCGCGGCAGGCACTGCAGCTGGCGCCGCACGACATCGATACCGTCGACACGCTCGGCGAGCAGTTGCTGCTCAATGGCGACACCACCGCGGCAGTGGCGACCTACACCGATGCGCTCGCGGCGGGAGTCGACTCGCCGGTACTGCGACGCCAGCGCGGCATCGCGCTGCTCCAGGACGGCCAGCCCGACAAGGCCGGCGATGCGTTGACGCAGCTGCTCCGGCAGCAGCCCGACGACCAGCGAGCCATCGCCCACCTTGGCGTCGCGATGGCGGCGCAGGGCCAGGCCACGGCCGCGGGTCAATGGCTGGGCCTGCGCCGGCACGTGCACGCGATCGAACTGCTGCCGCCGGACGCCTACCTCGATCACGCCGCATTCCATGCCGCGCTCGCCGCCGACATCCGCCGTCACAGCCAGCAACGCTGGGAACCGGCCGGCCTGGCGGCGCGCAATGCCTACCTGAGCGGCGACCTGCTGGCCGACCGAACGCCTGCGATCACCGGCTTCGAGCAACGGCTGCGCTCGGCCATCGACGCGTTCCTGCAGCGCAGTCGCGCCCAGGCCGTGGCGGCCGGCGACGATGTGTTCCTGCGCAACGTGCCACACGATTACCGCTTGCACGTCTGGGCAACCCAGGCCGCGGAGCGCGGCTATATCGACACCCACATCCATGAGGATTCGTGGCTGTCGGGCGCCTACTACGTCGAACTGCCGCCGGCGATCCGGCCCGACGACGGCAGCCACGCTGGCTGGATCGAGTTCGGCCGCCCGTTCTCCAGCCTGCCGCAGTGGCCAGAAGCCGAGCTGAGACAGGTCTGCCCACGCACCGGCACGCTGTTGTTGTTCCCGTCCTACATGTTCCATCGGACGCTGCCGTATACCGGCAGCGGCGAGCGCATCAGCATCTCGTTCGACCTCGCCGCCGTCTGAGGCGGCGTCAGTCCGCCGGCACCGTCCGCCCGTTGGCCCACTCGCGCAGCGCCTGCACCTGCTCGGCCATCAGCACCGACAGCGGTCGCGTCTGCTTGAGTTCGGCGCGCAGGGTGAAGTCGTTGAGCGGGGCCTTGGCCGCGTGTGCCGCGTACAGGGCAGCGACGATCGCCTGCTCGATCTCGGCACCGGAAAAGCCATCGCTGGCCGCGACCATCGACGCCATGTCGAACGTCGAAGGCTCCAGCGCACGCCGGCGCAGGTGCAGGGCAAACAACTGCTCGCGTGCCGCCGCATCGGGCAGGTCGATGAAGAAGATCTCGTCGAAGCGGCCCTTGCGCAGCAGTTCCGGCGGCAGCGCGTCGATCTGGTTGGC
>DATDBI010000249.1:0-6898 GCA_036524915.1 Lysobacter sp.
CCGCGGCGCCGACATGGAGACCCAGCAGCCGATCATCACGCTGAGCCGCCAGGACATCGAAAAGCAGGGCTTCACGTCGGTTGCCGACGTCCTGCAGAACCTGACCTCGGCCGGTTCCCCGGCGATCTCGCGCTCCAACGCCCTGGCTTCGGGCGAGGACGTGGGCGGTTACTACATCGACATCCGTAACCTGGGCGCACAGCGCACCCTGGTGCTGGTCAACGGCAAGCGCCTCGGCGCGACCACCTCGGGCCTGCAGGACCTGAGCCAGATCCCGATGGCCTCGATCGACCGCATCGAAGTCCTGAAGGACGGCGCCTCGGCGATCTACGGTTCCGACGCCATCGCCGGCGTCGTCAACATCATCACCCGCAAGCGCTACGAAGGCGCTGAAGCCAGCGCTTACCTCGGCCAGTACGGCGAAGGCGACGGCGACACGCAGCAGTACTCCTTCACCATGGGTTCGGCCGGCGATCGCGGCGGCGTGACCATGTCGGTCGAGTACTTCAAGCAGGAGCCGGTTGCCGCCAAGGACCGTTGGTTCTCGAAGGACGGCAACGCCGGTCCGGATTACCCGGGTTCGGGCTGGAGCCCGGTCAGCCAGAACGGCTCGTTCTGCGATCCTTGCACCCCGACCGCACGCGCCGTGTGGTGGACGCTCAATGACGGCGGCAACCCGGCCAACCGTGCGGATTACCATCCGATCACGGCCGCCGAGTACGCCAACTCGAACGAGCAGATGTTCCTGATGACGGGTATCGAGCGCCGTTCGGTGTTCGCCAACGCCAACTACGACATCACCGACAACATCACGTTCAACGCCGACGTGCTGTACAACCACCGCACCACCGACCAGCAGATCGCCGGTTACCCGTACCAGTCGGGTTCCTTCGGCACCCCGCTGGACGCTGACAGCGTGTTCAACCCGCAGGCCACCGACACCGCGTTCCGTCGTCGCCTTTGGGAAGTGCCGCGTACCACCAAGAGCGACCTTGAGACCTACCGCTTCGCCGGTGGCTTCAACGGTTACTTCGAGCTCGGCGGCCGCGGTTGGGATTGGGACGTGGGCGCGTTGCTGAACCGCAACAGCTCCACCAAGACCGCACACGGCGACGCCAGCCTGCTGGCCGCCGAGCAGGCGCTCGGCCCGTCGTTCATCAATGCTGACGGCGTTGCCCAGTGCGGTACCGCTGCCAGCCCGATCGGCCTGGACGCCTGCCGTCCGTGGAACCCGCTGCTGCCGTACGGCGTTGCTGGCCAGGGCTCGCTCGCGGATCCGGACCTGCAGAAGTTCATGTTCCCGCAGTACACCGACACGGGTCTGACCCGCACCACCAGCTACACCGCCAACGTCTCCGGTGGTCTGTTCGACCTGCCGGCCGGCGAAGTCGGCGTGGCCGTGGGCATCGAGCACCGCCAGGAAGAAGGTCGTTTCGTTCCGGACGCGTTCGCGCAGTCGGGCAACAGCACCGGTCTCGCCGCCACGACCACCTCTGGCGAGTACTCGCTGGACGAAATCTACGCCGAGCTCAACGTGCCGCTGCTGTCTGACGTCGCCTTCGCCAAGGAGCTGACGATCAACATTGCTGGCCGTTACTCGGACTACAGCAACTTCGGCAACACCACCAACGGCAAGTTCGGCTTCACCTGGCGCCCGATCGACGAGCTGCTCGTCCGCGGCACCTGGGCTGAAGGCTTCCGCGCCCCGACGATCTCCGACCTGTACGGCGGCATCGGCTCGAGCTTCGAGTCGTACACCGACCCGTGCGGCACCGGCGCAGTCAACAGCGTCAACGGCAATGCCTCGTGCAATGCGGCGGGCGTTCCGCTCGGCTACGTGCAGCTGGGCCAGGGCCTCGTGCCCTGCACCACCTACCCGTGCCAGACGCCGGACCAGTTCATCAGCGGTTCCAACCCGAACCTCGTGCCGGAAACCTCGACGAGCAAGACCGCTGGTCTCGTCTGGAGCCCGCGTTGGGTCGAAGGCCTGGACATCTCGCTCGACTGGTACAGCTACAAGATCGAGAACATGATCATCCAGGACAGCGTCGACCGCATCCTGCGTGACTGCTTCGTGCTGGGTAATGCCGGCCGTTGCGACGGCATCGTCCGTGAGTCCGATGGTCACATCAGCAACCTGTTCTTCGGCCTGGCCAACCTCGGCCAGATGGAGACGGAAGGCTACGATCTGGGCGTGAAGTACCGTCTGCCGGAACTGTCGTTCGGCAAGTTCACCATCGACTGGCAGTCGTCCTACGTCAGCAAGTACGACGAAGCGGCTGAGAACAGCGCTGGCGACCCGATCACGATCGGTCGCGTCGGCGAGCCGGGCATCTTCCGCCTGCGTTCGAATGTCGGCGTGAACTGGGAGCTGGGTGACTTCGGCGTGTCGTACATGGCCCGTTACTACTCGGGTATGGAAGAGCCGTGCGTCACGGCCCGTCCGTGCACGCAGCCGGACCACATGGCCAACGGCGAAGGCGACGCGATCCGCACCGTCGGCTCCAACACGTTCCACGACCTCCAGTTCAACTGGCAGGCCCCGTGGAATGCAACGGTGGCCATCGGCGCGAACAACGTGTTCGATCACCAGGGTCCGCTCCTGTTCGCGAACACCGCTTCGCGCAGCAGCGACTTCCCGTACTACGGCGCGTTCGATGTGGGCCGCTTCGTGTACCTGAAGTACCAGCAGCGCTTCTGATAGGCTGCAACGCGACAAGCTAGACCACTACGGCCCCGCAAGGGGCCGTAGTTTTTTATGCGCCCGGGACCATGTTCTGGCGACCGGTCGCCGTGCCGGATCTGGCGCCGGGCGTGGCGGACGGTACGATAGCGGCAGTCTTCCGGCCGGATCCGCAATGAAACTGCAGGCGCCCTTCATCCAGTTGCCCCTGGTTTTCGACGCCAGCGTGCTCGCGGCGGAGATCGCCGCCCTCGGCGAGGGGCCGTGGCGCCCGCACCCGCAGGGCTTCCCGGGCAACTCGATGCTGCCGCTGGTCGCGGTCGGCGGCGATGCCGGCAACGAGGCCTTTGCCGGTCTCATGGCGCCGACGCCTGAACTGCTGCGCTGTCCGTACCTGAGCCAGGTGTTCGCCAGCCTCGGGGTCACCGCTGGCCGCAGTCGCCTGATGCGCCTGTCCGGCCATGCCGAAGTCACTCGCCATGCTGACCAGGGCTACTACTGGGCCGAGCGCGTGCGCGTGCACATCCCGGTGGTGACCCAGCCGACGGTGCGTTTCGAATGCGGCGATGCCGCGATCAACATGGCTGCCGGCGAATGCTGGATCTTCGACACCTGGCGCCAGCATCGGGTGCTCAATGACGCGGTCGAGTCGCGCGTGCACCTGGTGGTCGATACGGTCGGTGGCGGCGTGTTCTGGGACATGGTGAACCGCGGCCGCCCGCACGACGCACCGCGACAGGGCTGGCAACAGCTGCAGGTGCCGGTGCAACCGGGTGTCGTGGCGCGGTTTCCGTGCGAGACGGTCAACGTGCCGACCGTGATGACGCCGTGGGAACTCAACGACCATCTCGGCCTGCTGATCGCCGATGCGGTGCCACACCCGAACATGGCGCAGGTCCGTCAGATCACCACCCGGTTCGCCCGCACCTGGCAGGGGCTGTGGTTCGAGTACGGCGATCGCGCCGAAGGTCTGCCGGTTTACCGCGCGCTGCTGCAACGCTTCGTCGACGACATACGCGCGCCGAGCCAGCCGATGGTGCTGAAGAACGAGCTGCGCTGGTACAACGCGTTGATGACGATCGTGTGCAAGTTCGCCGTCAGCGCCGATCACGCGCAGCAGGCGACGGCCGCACAGCAGCGCGACGTCGGCGACAACGCCTGAGGTCACCGCTGTACGAAGAAGGCCGCCTTGCGGCGGCCTTCTGGAGTCGGTGCGGGGCCGGACTCAGAACTTCGGCTTGTCTTCTTCCGACGTCGCGTTGTAACGCGCGATTGCGTCGTTGAGGATCGACTTGGCCTCGACGGCATTGCCCCAGCCTTCGATCTTGACCCACTTGCCCTTCTCGAGATCCTTGTAGTGCTCGAAGAAGTGGCCGATGCGGTCGAGCCAGTGCTGCGAGACCTGGGCGATGTCGGTGATGTGGGCGTAGCCGCCGAAAATCTTCGGCACCGGCACGGCAATGATCTTCTCGTCGCTCCCCGCTTCGTCGCTCATCTTCAGTACGCCAACCGGGACGGCGCGGATCACCGAGCCGGGCACCAGCGGCAGCGGCAGGATCACCAGCACGTCGGCCGGGTCGCCGTCGCCGCACAGGGTGTGGGGGACGTAGCCGTAGTTGCACGGGTAGCGCATCGGCGTGGACAGGATGCGATCGACGAAGATCGCGCCCGAGGCCTTGTCGACTTCGTACTTGACCGGCTCGGCATCCTTGGGGATTTCGATGATGACGTTGATCTCATCCGGCGGGTTCTTGCCGGTGGGGACGAGGTCCAGACCCATGCGTTGCTCCAACTTCTGATGGCCGCGCCAGGACGGCGGGGCGGATTTTGATATGCGGCCGGGCATTTTACGCGGCTGGCTGCTGCGGCGCAGCACCGGAGTGTTCAGCTTCCCTGCAGGGCCCCAGGGCCGGGCGGGGCGGCCTTGGGCCTTGGCCGAGGCGGGGTCAGGGGGATCGCGCGATGCCCTGTGGGGTGCGTGGTACGCGGTCGGGGGAGGGGGTGGGGAGCACACCCCACCTCCTCCCCCCACCAACAGCAAAGCAAAAAAAGCGGCGACCCGCAGGCCGCCGCCGTTGTCTATCCAACCCTCTCCACACGGGATCGGGCGCGACCGATCGTTACAGCAGCGGCACCATCAGCAGCGCCACGATGTTGATGATCTTGATCAGCGGATTGATCGCCGGGCCTGCCGTGTCCTTGTACGGATCGCCGACCGTGTCGCCGGTGACCGCCGCCTTGTGCGCATCCGAACCCTTGCCACCGTGGTGGCCGTCCTCGATGTACTTCTTGGCGTTGTCCCACGCACCGCCGCCGGTGGTCATCGAGATCGCGACGAACAGACCGGTGACGATTGTGCCGATCAGCAGGCCACCCAGCGCCTTCGGACCCAGCAACAGACCGACAACGATCGGCACCGCGACCGGCAGCAGCGACGGCACGATCATTTCCTTGATCGCCGACTTGGTCAGCATGTCGACCGCCTTGTCGTACTCCGGCTTGCCCGTGCCCTCCATGATCCCGGGGATCTGGCGGAACTGGCGACGCACTTCCTCCACCACCGCACCGGCGGCACGACCAACCGCTTCCATCGCCATTGCACCGAACAGATACGGAATCAGGCCACCGATCAACAGACCGATGATCACCAGATGGTCGGACAGATCGAAAGCGTACGTGACGCCACCGTTGTTCGCCGACAGGTTGTGCGTGTAGTCGGCAAACAGCACCAGTGCCGCCAGCGCCGCCGAACCGATCGCATACCCCTTGGTCACCGCCTTGGTGGTGTTGCCGACCGCATCGAGCGGATCGGTGACATTGCGCACCTCCGGCGGCAGCTCCGCCATCTCAGCGATGCCACCGGCGTTGTCGGTGATCGGACCGTAAGCATCCAGCGCCACGATCATGCCGGCCATCGACAGCATCGCCGTGGCAGCGATGGCGATGCCGTACAGACCGCCCAGCGCGAACGCACCCCAGATCGCCAGGCACACCGCCACCACCGGCAGCGCGGTCGACTTCATCGACACACCAAGGCCGGCGATGATGTTGGTGCCGTGACCGGTGGTCGAGGCTGCCGCGATGTGGCGCACCGGTCCGTACTGCGTACCGGTGTAGTACTCGGTGATCCACACGATCGCGCCGGTCAGCGCCAGGCCGATCAACGCGCACCAGTACAGGTTCATCGCACCGTGGCTGTTGTCGGCCATCAGCTGGGTGGTGATCGGGTAGAACGCGATCGCCGCCAGCACCGCCGACACGATCACGCCGCGGTACAGCGCGCCCATGATCGAACCGCCTTCCTTCACCTTGACGAAGAACGCACCGATGATCGAAGCGATGATCGACACGCCGCCCAGCACCAGCGGATACAGCACCGCATTGTGTCCGGCATCGGCGGCCATCAATCCACCCAGCAGCATCGTCGCGATGACGGTGACCGCGTAGGTTTCGAACAGGTCGGCCGCCATGCCGGCGCAGTCGCCGACGTTGTCACCGACGTTGTCGGCGATCACCGCCGGGTTGCGCGGGTCGTCCTCGGGAATGCCGGCTTCGACCTTGCCCACCAGGTCGGCACCGACGTCGGCGCCCTTGGTGAAGATGCCGCCGCCCAGTCGCGCGAAGATCGAGATCAGCGAGGAACCGAACGCCAGGCCCACCAGCGCGTGCAGCGCCGCTTCACCGGTGACGCCCAGATGGTGCGTGAGCACGACGTAGTAACCGGCCACGCCAAGCAGGCCCAGGCCAACGACCAGCATGCCGGTGATCGCACCGCCGCGGAACGCGACGTCCATCGCCGGGCCGATGCCCTTGCGTGCGGCTTCGGCGGTGCGCACGTTGGCGCGGACCGAAACGTTCATGCCGATGTAGCCGGCGGCGCCCGACAACACCGCGCCGATCAGGAAACCGATCGCCGTGTGCCAGCCGAGGAAGATGCCGATCAGCACGAACAGCACCGCGCCGGCTATTGCGATGGTGGTGTACTGGCGATTGAGGTAGGCGCGTGCGCCTTCCTGGATCGCGCCGGCGATCTGTTGCATTCGTTCGTTGCCGGCGGGCTGCGCGTTGATCCAACGCGCGGAAATGATCCCGTAAAGGATCGCGATGACGGCGCAAACCAGCGCCAATGCCAAACCGTACTGCTCCAGCATGAACCCCTCCCCTTAAGAGTGGACGCATCAGGAATTTCGAGTCGATCGCCTTGAGTTGTAGTGC
>DATDBI010000250.1:0-1341 GCA_036524915.1 Lysobacter sp.
CTGCCCGGTCGGAGGTTCGTTTTGTACCGCGTGTTGTTTCTTTGATCGTACTCACTCGCTTCCGCAGGAGACGTCTGCTGGGCGAAACCTAATCACGCTTTTTCATACTGTCAACAACTTGGCCGATTTTTTTTTCGGCCGTGGCGGCGTCCGGTCCGGGCCGTCGTCGCCGCCGGCCACTCGTCGCGACGCGTGCGAGCCAGGCAACGATCGGCGACCACGCCAATATGTTTTTCTGAAACTGCTTTATTTAAGGGGTTTGTGAAACTGGAAACTGGCGCACGCGCAATTCGCGGTGCGCTCGCACGATCGCTTCGACTGGATCGATCGGCTCGACTTCGTCGTCCGAACCACCCCTGACGAAGGGTGCATCGAGGCACTCCGGTTTCGCGTCGCACAAGCCGATTTGCGCGAAAGTGCGCGAACTTTTCTGGCGCCCGCAGACCTCGCTTCGGCGTCGCTCGACGCTGATCGACATTGCCGGCGGCATGTCGCTGGAGTTCGCGTGCTCGCTTCGACACGCCCTTCCGAGCTCGCCATGGAGAGGTGCCTGGTGGCTGCGATCGGTGCTCGCGCCGCTCGTCGACGTGGCGAGGGGAAGCTGGCGGACGTGCATCGGCGGGGATGTGTTCCGCTGCACCGAATCACTTCGCCATCACTTTCCAAACTCGACTGCGAGTTCCCGACACGCCGGTCACGCCCCTGACGTGTCGTAGCCCGGCAAGCGCAACCGGGAGATGACGACCGGGTGCGCCGCCCTTTCGACACCATGGTTCGTCCGCAGCCCCGAAACGCAAACCGGCCGCACATGGCGGCCGGAGCGGGTGGGCCGTGCGTGCACGGCCGCCGGTTGTGCTCGCCGTCGCCCTTGCGGGACGGCGAGCGGTGACTCAGTTGTCTTCTGCTTCGAGCAGCTCGGCGTAGTCGTCCGGTGCCAGCAGCTCATTGAGCTGATCGGGCTCATCGATCGCCACGGTGAAGATCCAGCCTTCGCCGTAGGCGTCTTCGTTGATCGTCTCCGGCTTGTCGGACAGCGCCGCGTTCACCGCGGTCACCTTGCCGCTGACCGGCGAGTACACGTCCGAGGCTGCCTTCACCGACTCCACCACCGCGCACGCAGTGCCGGCTTCGACGCGGTCGCCGACGTTCGGCAGCTCGACGTAGACGAGGTCGCCGAGCAGACCCTGTGCGTGGTCGGAAATGCCGATCGTGACTTTGCCGTCACCTTCGACGCGTGCCCACTCGTGGGACTTCATGAACTTCAGATCGCCGGGAATTTCACTCATGACTGGCCTCGAACTCTACGGGGGCTGCTTGGGGACGGCGCCTAGTTTACCGACG
>DATDBI010000251.1:0-1753 GCA_036524915.1 Lysobacter sp.
CGGGCTGGGGATTGCTCCGCCCCTTAGTCGGACATCCTGTCCGATGTGGGGCGCGGGACATCCATGTCCCGCTGCGGAGCAATCCCCAGCCCGGCGGACAACGCTCCAGCGTTTCATTGCCCGGTCTTCGGCCTTGGCCCGTCCATTCCCGCGAAGGCGGGAACCATGGAGCTGCGCGCACAAGCGCCTTTGAAACCACCGGATCCTCCAGCGGGCGTCCGGGCCCGAGCTCACCGAGCAGTCGTGCGAATGAGTCGAGGGCACGGACACCGCCCTTTAGCCCCGCAGCCCGAGTCCGCCCCTTGCAGCCACGCCACGCGTACATCGCGGGGAACCCACATGCGAGGTCAATGAAACAACTGCAGCGTTTGCATGGAGGGGGTGGGGTGTATTTCGCGAACAGTTAACGGAGCGAAGCGGAGGTTCGCAGAATGCACCCCACCCCCTCCCCACGCAGACGCTGACCCACACGCGAAGCAGCCTTCACCCTCACCCCTCTCCCTCAGTTGGGAGAGGAACCAAAAAAAAGCCCCGCATCACTGCGGGGCTTTTCGTGTTGCTGTAGCGCCTGGAGGCTGGATCAGAAATCCATGCCGCCCATGCCGCCCATGCCGCCGCCCGGCATCGCCGGCTCGTCCTTCTTCGGCAGCTCGGCCACCATGGCTTCGGTCGTGATCATCAGACCGGCAATGGAGGCTGCGTTCTGCAGCGCGGTGCGGGTGACCTTGGTCGGGTCCAGGATGCCCAGCTCGATCATGTCGCCGAACTCGCCGTTGGCGGCGTTGTAGCCGAAGCTGCCCTTGCCTTCGGCAACCTTGTTGACGATGACCGACGGCTCCTCACCGGCGTTGGTCACGATCTCGCGCAGCGGCGCTTCCATCGCGCGCAGGGCGATCTGGATGCCGTGGGTCTGGTCTTCGTTGGCACCCTTGAGGCCGGCGATCGCAGCCTTGGCGCGCAGCAGTGCAACGCCGCCGCCCGGGACGATGCCCTCTTCAACGGCCGCACGCGTGGCGTGCAGGGCGTCTTCGACGCGTGCCTTCTTTTCCTTCATCTCGATCTCGGTCGAAGCACCGACCTTGATCACCGCAACGCCACCGGCCAGCTTGGCCACGCGCTCCTGCAGCTTCTCGCGGTCGTAGTCGGAGGAGGTCTCCTCGATCTGCGCCTTGATCTGCTTGATGCGGGACTGGATGCCGTCGGCTTCGCCAGCGCCGTCGATGATGGTGGTGTTCTCCTTGGAGACCTGCACCTTCTTCGCGCGGCCCAGATCCTTGATCGTGGCCTTCTCGAGCTGCAGGCCGACTTCCTCGGAGATCACGGTGCCGCCGGTCAGCACGGCCATGTCTTCCAGCATCGCCTTGCGACGGTCGCCGAAGCCCGGGGCCTTGACGGCGCAGACCTTGACGATGCCGCGGATGGTGTTGACCACCAGGGTCGCCAGCGCTTCGCCTTCGACTTCCTCGGCGACGATCAGCAGCGGCTTGCCTGCCTTGGCGACGCCTTCCAGCACCGGCAGCAGGTCGCGCACGTTGGAGATCTTCTTGTCGTACAGCAGGATGAAGGGATCATCCAGCTCGGCCGACATCGACTGCTGGTTGTTGATGAAGTACGGCGACAGGTAGCCGCGGTCGAACTGCATGCCCTCGACGACGTCGAGCTCGTTCTCGAGGCCCGAACCGTCTTCAACGGTGATCACGCCTTCCTTGCCGACCTTGTCCATCGCCTGGGCGATCAGGTCGCCGATGTTGGC
>DATDBI010000252.1:0-56779 GCA_036524915.1 Lysobacter sp.
AATTTTTCAACTCAGCGCCCGTAGCTCAGCTGGATAGAGCACCAGGCTACGAACTTGGTGGTCGGGAGTTCGAATCTCTCCGGGCGCGCCACACAAGAAAGCGAAGGGCCGATGGGAAACCATCGGCCCTTTTGCTTTGTAACGGCATGTGGCCGATGGGAAACCATCGGCCCTTTTGCTTTGCAGCGGCCTTCTGCTGTTACGCGTACTGCCTCGCGGGCACCGCTGCACCCAGGTGGTAGTAGTCGCGATACCAGTGCACGAAGTTCTCCACGCCTTCCTCGACCGTGAACCGCGGGCAATAGCCCATGTCGTCGGCGAGGTCGCTGCAGTCGGCCTCCGTGGCCGGCACGTCGCCCGGCTGCAGCGGCAGCATCTGCAGGCTTGCCTTGCGACCAAGGCACTGTTCGAGCACCTCGATGTAACGCAGCAGCTCCACGCTCTGGCGGCTGCCGATGTTGTACAGGCGATACGGTGCGACGCCGCTGCTGGCCGGGTCCGGCGTGTCGCCGAGCCAGCGATTGTCGGGCGTGGGGACACGATCGAGTGCGCGCACCACGCCGGCGACGATGTCATCGATGTAGGTGAAGCTGCGCTTGTGCCTGCCGTGGTTGAACACCGGCACCGGTTCACCGGCGAGGATCGCCTTGGTGAAAAGGAACAGCGCCATGTCGGGCCGGCCCCAGGGGCCGTAGACCGTGAAGAAGCGCAGGCCGGTGCTCGGGATCCCGTACAGGTGCGCGTAGCTGTGCGCCATCTGCTCGTTGGCCTTCTTGGTCGCCGCGTACAACGTCAGCGGGTGTTCGGCGGGGTGGTGCTCCGAAAATGGCATCAAGGTGTTGGCGCCATACACCGAACTGGTCGAGGCGAAGACCAGGTGCTCACTGCCATGACGACGGCAGCCTTCCAGCACATGCAGGAAGCCGGTGACATTGCTGCTGACGTACACGTGCGGATTCTCCGCGGCGTATCGCACGCCCGCTTGCGCAGCCAGGTGCACGACGCGTTGTGGACGGTGACGTGCGAAAGCGGCTTCGACCGCATCGCGGTCGGACAGGTCGGCATGCAGGTGGGTGTAGCGCGGATGGCTGAGGAAACGCGCCAGCCTCGCCTTCTTCAGCCCGACGTCGTAGTAGTCGTTGAGGTTGTCGAAACCCACTACTTCGTCACCGCGTCGCAACAGCTCCAGTGCAACGTGCGAGCCGATGAATCCAGCCGTGCCGGTAACGAGAACCTTCATCGCAGTGGATCTCCGCAAAGGGTGATGGGAAGTCGGAATGGGGAGGGCGCCGCGGGCATCACAGACGCCCGTCGACGGCGTCGCGAGGCAGGACGTACTTGACGTCGTAGATCACTGCCACCGGCTTGCCGAGGGCAGTTACGCCCTGCGCGCCCAGTTCGGAGAACTGGCGATGGGCGACGGCGACAATCACCGCGTCGTACGCGCCCTGCGGCGGCTCTGCCACGGTGGTGATTCCGTATTCGGCGCTCGCTTCGGCGGCGTCGACCCACGGGTCGTGGACGTCGACGTCCGCGTTGTAGCCGTGCAGCGCATGGACGATGTCGACGACACGGGTGTTGCGCAGGTCCGGACAGTTCTCCTTGAACGCCAGGCCCAGGATCAGGATCCGCGCATGGACCGGGTTGATGCCCTTGCGCACCATCAGGCGCACCACTTCGCTGGCGATGTAGGAGCCCATGCCGTCGTTGGTGCGGCGTCCTGCGAGGATGACGTCCGGGTGGTGGCCGATCTCCTGCGCTTTGTGGGTGAGGTAATACGGATCCACGCCGATGCAGTGGCCTCCGACCAGGCCGGGCCGGAATGGCAGGAAGTTCCACTTGGTTCCGGCCGCCTGCAGCACTTCCAGGGTGTCGATGCCGAGTTTGTTGAACAGGATCGCCAGGTCGTTGATCAGGGCGATGTTGAGATCGCGCTGGGTGTTCTCGATCACCTTGGCCGCCTCGGCGACTTTCAGCGAACTGGCCTTGTGCGTGCCGGCCTCGATGATCGAGCCGTAGAGGCGGTCGACGAAATCGGCGGCCTCCGGCGTCGAGCCGGAGGTGATCTTCAGGATCGAGGTGAGGCGATGGTCCTTGTCGCCGGGGTTGATCCGCTCCGGGCTGTAGCCGACGAAGAAATCGCGGTTGAACACCAGGCCTGAGGTGCGCTCCAGGATCGGCACGCACACTTCTTCCGTGCAGCCGGGATAGACGGTGGATTCGTACACCACCACGTCGCCGTGCTTGAGCACCTTGCCGATGGTTTCGCTGGCGCGGCCAAGCGGACCGAGATTGGGGCGCTTGGCCGCGTCGATGGGCGTGGGCACGGTGACGATGTAGACATTGCAGGCGCGCAATTCGGCCAGGTCGCTGCTGCAGTGCAGTCGACGGGCGCCTGCCAGTTCGCCCGGATCGACCTCGAGCGTGCTGTCCTGGCCCTGGCGCAGTTCGTCGACGCGGGCGGCGTTGATGTCGAAGCCGACCGTGTCGAAATACTTCGCGAATGCGACGGCCAATGGCAGGCCGACGTAGCCCAGCCCGACCACGCCCACCCTGACGGTCTGCAGCGATGCCGGTGTCCATGACGCGCTCGCGCCGTGTGCGGCCGCGCGGCCATCGGCACCGCGTCCTTCATGGCCGTTTCCGCCATGCAGGGGACCGTGGACGCGCGGGCCTTCGAATTCGGTGGTGTCCATGTCGTTTGCGTCCGTGGCGCTCAGGCAACGGGGCGGCGTGCGCCGCGCGTGGGCGTGGACGGGAGGTTGCTCTGGCGTGCGCGCATGGTGGCCCCGGTGGGAGGCGACATCACGGTGGTGACGTCCGGCCTCGCAGCAGAGAACGCGCCACGGCGCCGGAACAGGACGCGGGTGGCGCCAAGGTGCCGATTGCAGGGCCGATCCGCACGGCGGTGGCCTCGCCGCGGCCACTCCTGCGTTGAGGGTAGTCGAGAACCACAAGGCAGCTGGCGCAAGGCCGGGCAGGGGGATTGGATGACGCTCATAGCGCCCGTGCGACCGCTCGGAGTGCCTGGAACCATGCCCGACGTCCCGGACCTGCGGCCCTCGCGGGCGCGCACGTGCCTGGTGGCCCTGGCCGAGCTCGAGCCCTGGCAGTCATGGCTGGAAGAGGCATGGACGCTGCTCGATCCGGTCGAACGCTCGCGCGTGGTCCATCGTCGACAGGCCGCCGATCGTGAAGCGCTGACCATTGCCTATGCATTGCACCGCATGGTGATCGCCGGCGTGCTCGGCATCGCGCCAGCCGACGTGCCCCTCGCGCGCGACGCGCGCGGCTGCCCGTGCCTGCCTGGCATGTCGCTGCATACCAGCCTCAGTCACGCCGAGGGCGTTGCCGCTTTCGCCGTGTGCGCGATGGGGCAGGTGGGCATCGACATCGAGCCCTCGTTGCGTGCGTGCGAGTTGCCACAAGTGTCCACCAGCGTCTGCCACAGCGCCGAGGCGCGCCAGCTGGCCGGGTTGCGCGAACCGCACTACAGCCGCGAACTGCTGGCCCTGTGGGTGCGCAAGGAAGCATTGCTGAAGGCCGAAGGCATCGGCCTTGAGCGCGAGATGACCAGTTTCGTGGCCGCCGACGGAGCGGTCGTGCCGTTGACCGCATCCACCGCCGGGAGCTCTGGCCCGGTGCGCTTGTCGATGCTCGAGATCGGTCCGCGCTGGACCGCGGCGGTGGCGGCGCCGGTCGATGCGGTGCTCGAAGGCGCCTGGCTGAGGCCCGTCGGTGGCCGGGTGGTTGTCGAGCCGGCGTTGTACATGTCGTGAGTTCGTCGTTGAGGGGACAGGCAACGACGGACGGGTCGATGGCGACTGCCATCCGGACACGACCCGCCCACACCCCTCGACGCAATGCACCGCTCCCACGCCGATGGCGAAGCCTGGGAGCCCCCACGCAGTGTGTGCGTCAACCGCATGCGGCCCGCATTGAACGGGTCATGCATGCCCCCCGCGGGAGTGCGGTTCCATGGTATTCGCAAAGGCAAGTCTGAAGAACCGGGCGCTGACGCTCATCTGGTTGCTGGAGCTGTTGCTGGTGATGGCAGCCGTCGCCGGCGCGGCCTGGTTGCGTTTCATGAACGACCCGGAAGGTCACCAGATCTTCTCGGAGAACCTGGCTGTCAGGGCGTTCCTGGTGGCGATGTTCGTGACCACCGCGATGGCGGCGCTGGGCCTGTACGAAGTGCATGTGCGGCTCAACCGTTTCGAATTCGTGCTGCGCCTGCTGGTGTCGTTCGCGATCGGCGGCATCGGCCTGATGGTGTTGTATTACCTGGTTCCGGCCGCCTACGTCGGCCGTGGCGTGATCGTGATCGCGCTGATCCTGGCCGCTGCGGGACTGGCGCTGTTGCGACTGGGAATCCTGCAGGTGTTTGCCGGCGAACTGTTCCGGCGGCGCGTTCTGGTGCTCGGTGCCGGCCGCAATGCAGACCTGATCAACACCCGGCTGCGGCGCAACAGCGACCGCCGCGCCTTCAGTCTGGTCGGATTCGTGCCCATTCCCGGGCAGGACAGCGTGGTAACCGAGAACCTGCAGGTCATCCCGGAGGGCGGGCTGGCCGAGCTCACCCACCGCCTGCAGATCAGCGAGGTTGTGGTGGCCCCGGACGAACGTCGCGGCGGCCTGCCGATGGACGACATGCTGGCGTGTGTCCAGCGCGGCGTCACGATGACCGACCTGTCGACGTTCTTCGAACGCGAGGCCGGCATCGTCACCACCAACCTCGTGGACCCATCGTGGCTGGTGTTCTCGGGCGGCTTCGACCATTCCACGTCGCGTTGCATGAACAAGCGGTTCTTCGACGTGCTGGCCGCGGGTGCATTGTTGATCGTCACCTGGCCGTTCATGGCGCTGGTGGCGTTGTGCATCCGCATGGAATCGAGCGGTCCGATCCTGTACCAGCAGACGCGGATCGGCGAAGGCGGTCGCCCGTTCGAGCTGATCAAGTTCCGCAGCATGCGCGTGGATGCCGAGAACGACGGTGTCGCCCGCTGGGCACAGACCGGCGACGACCGCACCACCCGGGTCGGACGTTTCATCCGCCTGACCCGACTTGATGAGCTGCCGCAGCTGTTCAACATCCTGCGCGGTGAGATGAGCATCGTCGGCCCGAGGCCGGAGCGCCCGCAATTCGTTGACATGCTCAGCCGCGAGATCCGCTACTACGCGGTGCGCCATTGCGTGAAGCCGGGCCTGACCGGCTGGGCGCAGCTGCGCTATCCGTATGGCGCGTCGGTGCGCGATGCCGAGGAGAAGCTCAAGTTCGACCTCTTCTACGTGAAGAACCACGGACTTGCCTTCGACCTGATCATCCTGTTGCAGACGGTCGAGGTGGTCCTGTTCCAGCGCGGAGCGCGCTGACGGGCCCGCTCCGGGGAGGCCGGGGGGCTGCGCTGGGCGCGCCTACTGCGCCTGTTCCTGCTCTTCTTCCTCGCTGACCGGACGCGGCGTGGCGGTGCTCAGCCGGTTCGGGGGGGCGCTGCTCCAGTCCACAAGGTGGCCGTCCTCGAAGCGGACCCAGGACGAACCGTAGTTCCAGATGCCGTCCTGTACCACCACGGGCGCACCCTCGATGGCGAACACCGCGCCTTCTTCCATGCCCAGCTCGAGCCGGGGTTGCTGCGAGTCGTAGGCCGGCTCCGCCGATTCCTGGGCATGCAGGCCTTCCTCGACCTTCCGCTCGAAGCTGGTTTCCGACCAGTGCAGCACGATCATGACCACGACCAGCACCAGGATCGTCACGATCGCCAGCGTGGGCGTGCTGCGGTTGGAAGCGTTGCGACTGGCCGCGGCGCGGCTTGCGGACCAGTCGGCGCGGGTCGATGCGGGCACCGGTTCGTGGCTGCTGCGGGAGGCCGGCGGCGGTTGCGGGACATGCAGCGAATGCGTGCCGGTGCTTTTCGGCGCCGCGCCCGGCAGCCTGCCGTGGATGCGATGGAAGCGGATCGCCTTGGAATACAGGGCGGTCAGCTCGGTCAGCGCTTCGTGACCCTCGCCGGACGTGGCGGCATCGTTGTGGCGATCGGGATGAAGTTCGGCCACGCGCACCCGGTAGGCACGTTTCAGCTCGTCAAGGCTGCAGCCCGGTTCCAGGCCGAGCTGGAAGTACAGAAGCGAGAAGTCCTGACTCATGGGCCCCCCTGATTCGCCGCATCGTAGCGCGTACCGGGGCCGTTCGCACAACGGGGGCAGGGCGACGGGTTCCTTCCGGGCTTGTCTGCACGGCCGCAGTCAGTCCCGCATCAATGCAGGCCGTTTTGCCGGGTTTACCGCGTTGGTACAGATGACCGGCATTGTGCATGCACCCGGCACCGCGACAAACGCGGCAAATAATGCGATCCGCGCTCGCGCAAACGTCCCTGTCTGACCGCCATTGCACCGCGAACACGTTAACCCTCAGAGAACATCGGGGGATTTGACATGGGCAGCACGGGTGCAGACACGCTTAACGTGGCGCGCGACACGCGTCGGGACACTGCGCAAGCCGAGCTGCCAGCCCTGATCGAAATACCCGTTGATCGCCCGCGTGGACGTGACGCCTCCGTTGCGCGCGCGCAAGCCGTTGCGGAACTGCCCGACTCGCTGCGCCGCTCGCTGCAGGTGCTGGCTGACGATCATGGCCAGTCGCTGGCGGTCGCCGTGCTGGCCGGCTGGGCCATCCTCCTGCACCGGCTGTCGAACCAGACCGGCCTGGCCATCGCGGTAGACGTCCGCTCGGGCGCCGTCACGCTGCCGGTGCACCTGGACCTGGATGCCACCGGCTCGGTCGCTGTGCTGGTTGCCCGGACTGTCGAGCAGCTGTCGCTCGCAACGACGGCTGCCGCGCAAGAAGGGGGCGGCACCGTTGGCTGGCAGATCGGCTTCACCGATGGCGACGCTGCGATGTCGGGCGTGGAGCTGGGTCTGCGCATGCGCGACAGTGACGGCGTGTTGCACCTGCAGCTGGAGGGTGATGCCGCGCTGTACGACGAGGCGACGCTGCAGCGCTACCTGGGCTACGGCCGCAACCTGCTGGTTGCGGCAACGATGCAGCCCGAGCAGGCGATTGCGCGCCTGGCCATGGTCGATGCAGCCGAGCGCACGCACCTGATCGACGGCTGGAACGACACGCAGGTCGACTACCCGCAGGACTGCAGCCTGCAATCGCTGATCGAAGCCCAGGTGCTCCGCACTCCCGATGCGCCGGCAGTGGTCGCCGAGGATCGCACCCTCAGCTACCTGCAGCTCAACCGCGAAGCCAATCGCCTTGCCCACTATCTTCGTGCGCAGGGCGTGCGGCCCGACGACCGCGTCGGCATCTGCATCGAGCGTGGCTGGGCGATGGTGGTGGGGCTGCTCGCCATCATCAAGGCGGGCGGCGCCTACGTCCCGCTGGATCCGGCCTACCCGCAGGACCGGCTCGTGCACATGCTCGGCGACAGCGCGCCGAAAGTGCTGCTGACCCAGGCCAAACTGCTGCCGCTTCTGCAGTCGCTTGAAGTTCGTTGCCCGGTGCTGGAGCTGACCGTGCCGCTGCCGGCATGGGCAGGCGAGGCCGACACCGACATCGCTGCCGGGACGCTCGGCCTCGATGCGCGCCACCTGGCCTACATGATCTACACCTCCGGCTCGACCGGGCTGCCGAAGGGCGCGATGAACGAGCATCGCGGCATCGTCAATCGCCTGCTGTGGATGCAGGACGCGTATGGGCTCGGCGCGCACGACACGGTCCTGCAGAAGACGCCCTTCAGCTTCGACGTGTCGGTGTGGGAATTCTTCTGGCCGCTGCTGACCGGCGCGCGCCTGGTGATGGCACGCCCGGAAGGGCACAAGGACCCTGCGTACCTGGCAGCGACGATTCGCGAGCACGGCGTCACCACGCTGCATTTCGTCCCCTCGATGCTGCATGCCTTCCTCGACGACGATGCATCGGCGACCTGTGCGGGCGTGCTCAAGCGCGTCATGTGCAGTGGCGAGGCACTGCCGGTTGCGCTCGCCGAGCGCTTCCACCAGCGCCTCCCTGGCGTTGAGCTGCACAACCTCTATGGCCCGACCGAAGCCGCGGTCGACGTCACCGCGTGGACCAGCGCGCCCGGCAAGGCGCTGTTGAGCGTGCCGATCGGCAAGGCGATCGCCAACACCCGCATGTACGTCCTCGACCCGCACCTGGAACCGGTGCCGCAGGGCGTGACCGGCGAGCTCTACATCGGCGGTGTGCAGGTCGGTCGCGGCTACCTCAATCGCGACGAGCTCACGGCCGAGCGCTTCCTGCCCGATCCCTTCGCGCGCGACCCGCAGGCGCGCATGTACCGCACCGGCGACCTCGGTCGCTGGCTGCCCGACGGCAACATCGAGTACCAGGGACGCAACGATTTCCAGGTGAAGATCCGCGGTTTCCGGATCGAGCTGGGCGAGATCGAAGCGCGCCTGACCGAGCACCCGCAGGTCGGCGCCGCCGTGGTCCTGGCGCGACCGGATGGCGACGGTGACCTGCGCCTGGTGGCGTACTACGTGACCTCGCTGGCGGATTCGTCCGTGGCTGAGGCAGCAATCGGCGTGGAGGCACTGCGCGCGCACCTGGGCCTGCAGTTGCCGGATCACATGATCCCCGCGCATTTCGTCCGCCTGCCGGCGTTGCCGGTCACGCCCAATGGCAAGCTCGATCGGCGCGCGCTGCCCGAGCCGGGCAACGAGCGTCCGGAGCTGGCCGTTGCCTTCGAGCCGGCCCAGGGCGCGATCGAGCAGTCGATCTGCGCTGCGTACTCGACGGTGCTCGGCATCGAGCAGGTCGGGCGGCACGACAACTTTTTCGATCTCGGCGGAAACTCGCTGCTGGCAATGCGCCTGCTCGAGCGTGTCCGGCGCGAGCGCGAGGGCACGGCGCCGGCAGCGCTGTCGGCGCTCGATTTCTTCCGCCATCCGACGCCCGCAGGATTCGCTGCGCTGCTGCAGGGTGGCTCGCAGCTGACCATTCCGGAGTCGCGCTTCGGTCGCGCGCCGCGCGACGGTGGCGCCCGCAACGAAGCCGTGGCCATCGTCGCGATGGCAGGGCGTTTCCCCGGTGCCGACGACGTCGACGCGTTCTGGCGCAACCTGTGCGAGGGACGCGACAGCATCTCCCACTTCAAGCCCGACGAACTCGATCCCGCGGTCAGCGCCAGTGAGCGCAGTGACCCGGGCTACGTGGCCGCGCGCGGGATCATCGAAGGGCTGGAGAACTTCGACGCGGCGTTCTTCGGCATCGGTCCGCGCGAAGCGGAGCTGATGGATCCGCAGCAGCGCATCTTCCTCGAGCTCAGCTGGGAATGCCTGGAACGCGCCGGTTACGCGCCCGATTCCACCCCCGGCCCGGTCGGCGTGTTCGCCGGCATGAACAACGGCACCTACTTCCAGCGCCACCTGACGCATCGCCCCGACCTGATCGCCAAGCTCGGCGACTTCCAGGTAATGGTCAACAACGAGAAGGACTACATCGCCACCCACGTGGCCCACAAGCTCAATCTCACCGGTCCGGCGGTCAGCACGCACACCGCGTGCTCGACTTCGCTGGTGGCGATCTGCCAGGCCGTCGACAGCCTGCGCGCGGGGCAATGCGACATGGCGCTGGCCGGCGCGGCCTCGGCGACCTGTCCGCCGCGCAGCGGCTATCGCCACATCGAAGGTGCGATGTTGTCGCGCGACGGCCACACGCGCACCTTCGATCGCGATGCCACCGGCACGGTGTTCAGTGATGGCGCGACGGTGGTGCTGCTCAAGCGGCTGTCGGATGCGATTGCCGATGGCGACCCGGTCTACGCGGTGATCCGCGGTGCCGCGGTCAACAACGATGGCGGCCACAAGGCTAGCTTCACCGCGCCGAGCAGCGAAGGCCAGGCGGCCGTGATCGCGATGGCGCAGGCCGACGCGGGTGTGGATCCGCGCAGCATCGGCTACGTCGAGGCGCACGGCACGGCGACGCCGCTGGGCGATCCGATCGAGATCGAGGGCCTGACCCGCGCGTTCCGTCGTGGCACCCAGGACACCGGCTTCTGCCGCATCGGTTCGGTCAAGAGCAACGTCGGCCACCTCGTCATCGCCGCCGGCGGCGCGGGCGTGATCAAGACCGCGCTGTCGTTGTGGGAGCAGCGCATTCCGGCTTCGCTGCACTACCAGCAGGCCAATGCATCGATCGATTTCGCTGCAACGCCTTTCGTCGTCAATGACCGGCTGAGCGACTGGCCGGCAGGCGACGCGCCGCGACGCGCAGGCGTCAGTTCATTCGGCGTCGGCGGCACCAACGCCCACGTGGTGATGGAAGAAGCGCCCGCCCGAGGCGAATCCGAGCCGGCGCAGGGTCCGCAACTGCTGGTGCTGTCGGCGCGCACGCCGGCGGCGCTGGTGCGGTCGGCAGAGCGGCTCGCGGACACGCTTGCTGCGCAACCGCAGTGCAACCTTGCCGACGTCGGCTGGACGCTGGCCGTGGGCCGCAAGGCCTTCGCGCACCGCGTCTGCGTGGTCGCCATCGACGCCGCAGGCGCGGCCGATGCGCTGCGCACGACCGAGCTGGCTGCCGCGGCATCCCGCAGCCGCCCGGCGCGATCGAGCGGCGTCGTCTTCATGTTCCCGGGGCAGGGCTCGCAGTACGCGGGCATGGGCAGCGGCCTGTACGAGAGCGAGCCGGCCTTCCGTGCCGCGTTCGACGAATGCGCCGAGCTGCTGCGCGAAGAGCTTGGCTTCGACCTGCGCGAGCGCGTTTTCCACGGCAACTCCCAGGACCTGCAGCCGACCGCGGTGATGCAACCGGCGACTTTCGCCATCGAGTACTCGCTGGCGCGCACCTGGATGAGCCACGGCGTGATGCCGGCGGCAATGATCGGCCACAGCGTCGGCGAGTTCGTCGCCGCCACGCTGGCTGGCGTCTTCACCCTCGCCGATGCACTGCGACTGGTCGCACGCCGCGGCGCGCTGATGCAGGCGCAGCCCACCGGCACGATGATGTCGGTGCGGCTGCCGCTGGATGCGCTGTTGCCGCGGTTGCCGGCGGATCTGTCGCTGGCCGCGGAGAACGCACCCGGCGCCTGCGTGGTGTCCGGTCCGCACGATGCGATCGCGCGCTTCCAGGCAGCCCTGGAGGCCGACGGCGTCGCCTGTCGCGCGCTGCACACCTCGCACGCGTTCCACTCCGTGATGATGGACGACGTGGTCGCGCCGTTCCGCGCCGAAGTCGAGGCCGTCGTGCGCAACGCGCCGGCCGTGCCGCTGATGTCGACGGCCACGGCCGAATGGCTGGACGCGGACACGGCAACCTCCGCCGATTACTGGGCCCGGCACCTGCGTGAACCGGTCCGCTTCGCGGCCGCACTCGAACGCCTGATCGATGAACGGCCGCGGGTGCTGCTGGAAGTTGGCCCGCGCACGACGCTGGCCACGCTGTCCCGCCAGCACCCTGGCGTGCAGCGCCAGCCGGCGTTCGCGGTGTCGTCGCTGGCCGATTCGGCGGACGTGGAGGGCGCCTGCATCCGCAACGCCGCCGGCCAGCTGTGGTGCCGCGGCGTCGCCATCGACCCGGCCACGTTCGACCGTCGCCAGCAGCGCCGCCGTGTGCTGCTGCCGACCTATCCCTTCGAGCGCCAACGTTTCTGGGTGGATGCGCCATCGGCGATCGCCAATGTCGTTCCGCACCCCGCACTGAACATCCCCACGGATCTGGAGATTCCCATGCCGCACCTCGTCGCGTCCCCCACTTCCGCGGACGCCGGCTCGCCCGCCCCGAACACCGCGGTCGCCGATCGCCGGCCGGCCCTGATCGGCCGGCTGCGCGACGTCTTCGAGGACGTGGTCGGTTTCGATCTGTCCGATGCCGACAGCGAGGCCAACTTCATGGAGCTCGGCCTGGACAGCCTGATGCTGACCCAGGTGGCCACGCAGTTGCAGAAGACGTTCGCGGTGAGCATCACCTTCCGCCAGCTGATGGGCGAGTTCTCGAGCCTGGAGCGGTTGTCGAAGATGCTCGACGAGAAGCTGCCCGCCGAGGCCCCGCCGGCGCCCGTCGCCGCGCCTGCGCCGGTCGCGCAGGCGCCCTTGGCCACGGCCACAGTCGCCCCGGTCGCTGGCATTGCGATGCCGGCACAGGCACTGCTCGGTGCCGCTCAGGGCGACTTCGCGCGCACGCTGATCGCCCAGCAGATGCAGCTGATGCAGCAGCAGCTGGCGCTGCTGTCGGGCGTGCCGACGGCGACTGCGGCACCGGTCGCAGTCGCAGTGGCGGCACCGGTGGCAGCTGCGGCGGTTGCGACGCAGGCAGTTGCCGCTGCGCCTGCCGCACCGGCGCCGGCCGACGCGTCCGCCGATCCGGAGGCCGCGGCACTCGCGCACACCAAGTACGACGTGCAGAAGGCATTCGGCGCCATCGCACGCATCCACAACGCCCGCCAGGACTTCAACGACCACCAGCGCAAGCGCCTGGCCGAGTTCATCGCGCGCTACCTGGCACGCAGCCCGAAGTCGAAGGCCTACACCCAGGAACACCGCGCGCACATGGCCGACCCGCGCGTGGTCAACGGTTTCCGCCCGGCGCTGAAGGAAATCATCTACCAGATCGTGATCGGGCGCTCCAAGGGCTCGCACCTGTTCGACATCGACGGCAACGAATACATCGATGCCACCAACGGCTTCGGCATGAGCATGTTCGGCTGGCAGCCGGATTTCGTGCTCGATGCGATCCGCCAGCAGCTCGACCTGGGTTACGAGATCGGCCCGCAGCATCCGCTGTCGGGCGAGGTGGCCAAGCTGATCTGCGAGTTCACCGGGCATGACCGCGCCGCGCTGTGCAACACCGGCTCGGAAGCGGTACTCGGTGCCATCCGCATCGCCCGCACCATCACCGGCCGCAGCACCATCGTCACCTTCAACGGTTCTTACCACGGCATCAACGACGAGGTGATCGTGCGCGGCACCAAGAAGCTGCGTGCGGTGCCGGCCGCGCCGGGCATCCTGCCCAACACCGCCGAGAACGTGCTGGTGCTCGATTACGGCACGCCCGAATCGCTGGAGATCATCCGCAGCCGCGCGCACGAACTGGCCGCGGTGCTGGTCGAGCCGGTGCAGAGCCGTCGTCCGGATTTCCAGCCGGTGGAATTCCTGCGCGAGGTTCGCAGGATCACGGAGGAAGCCGGTGCGGCGTTGATCTTCGACGAGGTCATCACCGGCTTCCGCAGCCATCCGGCCGGCGCGCAGGCGCTGTTCGGCATCAAGGCCGACCTGGCGACCTACGGCAAGGTTATCGGCGGCGGCTATCCGCTCGGCGTGGTCGCGGGCAAGCGCGAGTTCATGGATGCGCTCGATGGCGGCCACTGGCAGTACGGCGACGACTCGGTGCCGACGGTCGGGGTGACGTACTTCGCCGGCACGTTCGTCCGCCATCCGCTGGCGCTGGCGGCAGCCAAGGCCGTGCTGGAGCACATGAAGGACGTCGGGCCGGCACTGCAGGAGCAGCTCACCGCGCGCGCCACCGCCTACGTCAACGAGCTCAACGCCTTCCTCGAGGAAGTCGGTGCGCCGATCAGCATCAAGCAGTTCGCGTCGCTGTGGCGCACGCAGTTCCTCGAAGACCACCCGATGCAGGAGCTGCTGTTCGCCATGCTGCGCAGCCGCGGCGTGCACATCGTCGACAACTTCCCGTGCTTCCTGACCACCGCACACAGCGAGGCCGACATCCAGGCAATGTTGAAGGCCTACAAGGAGTCGGTACTGGAACTGGTGGAAGCGCAGCTGCTGCCCGGCCGCATCGGGCCGCCGCCGGTGGTGATGGATCCGAGCCGACCGCCCGTGCCCGGTGCCAGGCTGGGACGTGAGCCGGACGGACGTCCGGCCTGGTTTGTCCCGAATGAAGGCGAACCGGGCAAGTACCGCAAAGTGGGAGCATGAGCATGGCGGCAATCCTGCAGACACCGGCCTGCGACACGGTCGACTATGACCCGTTCGCCGATGGCGTCCTGGATCGGGTCGTACCCACCACCGAGCCGCAACGCGAGGTCTGGCTGGCGGCCCAACTGGGCGCCGATGCCACGCTGGCTTTCAACGAATCGGTGTCGATGCACCTGCGCGGCCGCCTCGACCGTGCGGCGCTGCACGCCGCCCTGATCGACCTGCTGCAGCGACACGACGCGCTGCGCTCCAATTTTGGCCCCGATGGCGAGACGCTGTGCGTGCGCGAAGTGGCGGAGCTGCCGTTGCACTTCACCGACCTGTCGTCGCTCGAGCCGCAGGCCCGCGAAGACGCCCGCCTGGAGCGGCAGCGGGTTGCCGTGGAAACCCCGTTCGAACTGGCCCACGGCGGGCTGTTCCGCGCCGAGTTGCTGCGCCTGGCCGAGGACGATCACGTCCTGCTGCTGACCGCGCACCACATCGTCTGCGATGGCTGGTCGTGGTGGCTGATCGTGCAGGACCTGGGGCTGCTGTATGGCAGTCGCTGCGGTGCTCCGGTAGCGCCGATCGCGCCGGCGCTTGCTTTCTCCGACTACGCGCTGGCGCAGGCGGTCCATCCCGACGGCAGCACCTACGCCGACGATGAAGCGTACTGGCTGTCGCGCTTCGCCAGCGGTGCGCCGGTGCTGGACCTGCCTACGGACCGGCCGCGTCCTGTGCGCCGCAGTTTTGCCTCGCTGCGCGAGGACTATCTGCTGGATCCCGAACTCGTCGCCGCGGTGCGGCGCATGGGCGCGCGCCGTGGCGCCAGCCTGTTCGCAACCCTGCTGGCGGGATTTGCCTGCGTGCTGTCGCGCCTGGCCGGCCAGGACGAAGTGGTCGTCGGCATCCCGGCGGCCGGGCAATCGGTCGACGGCAACGACCAGATGGTCGGCCATGCCGTGAACCTGCTGCCGCTGCGGTTCGGCATCGAGGCCAAGGACGCGTTCGGCAAGGTGCTTGATGAGGCGCAGTCGACCCTGCTCGACGCCATCGACCATCAGCGCTACACCTTCGGCACGCTGTTGCAGAAGCTGCGGGTCGAGCGCGATCCGGGACGGCTGCCGCTGTGCAGCGTGATGTTCAACATCGACCAGGCGCTCGAGCGCGAGACCGCCGGCTTCCCGGGCCTGACCCTGGAATTCAGCAACAACGCGCGCAGCTTCGAGAATTTCGAGCTCTTCATCAATGCCGTGCAGACCCAGGGCGGCATGCGACTGGAGTGCCAGTACAACACCGACCTGTTCCAGGCCGACACGGTCCGCCGCTGGCTGGCCGCGTACGAGTCGCTGCTGCGAGATGCAGTGGCGCGGCCCGACGCCAATGCCAGCGCGCTGTCGCTGGTCAACGCAGCGGCCTATGCCGAGCTCAATGCGCTGCAGCCGGAGCCGAGCGCGTTCGATCGCGAATGCCGGATGCACGAGTACTTCGAGCGGCAGTGTGACCTCACGCCCGCCCGCACCGCCCTGAGCTTCAAGGGCAGGGCGGTGTGCTACGCCGAGCTGGAAGACCGTTCCAACCGCATCGCCCATCTGCTGCGCAGTCGCGGCGTGCGGCGCGGGTCGCTGGTCGGCCTGGTGCTCGACCGCGGCATCGACATGCTTGCCGGCCTGCTCGGCACGCTCAAGGCCGGCGCCGGCTACGTGCCGCTGGATCCGCATTTTCCTGCCGAGCGCCTGACCTACATGGCCGGTGACGCCGGCCTGGCGGCGCTGCTGACGCAGCAGGTCCACGCCGGCAACTTCGACCTGCGTGGTCGCCCGGTGCTCGCCCTCGATGCACTGGAAGACGAACTCGAGAGCCTTCCCGGTGAGCGCCCCGGGCGCGATGCCATGGCGGCCGAACCGGAGTCGATCGCGTACGTGATCTACACCTCCGGCTCGACCGGTCGGCCCAAGGGCGTGCAGGTGCCGCACCGCGCGGTCAGCAACTTCCTGGCGAGCATGCAGCGCGAGCCGGGCATCGTGGAAGGCGATCGCCTGGTCGCGGTGACCACGCTGTCGTTCGACATCGCCGTGCTGGAGCTGCTGCTGCCGCTGAGTGTCGGCGCCCAGGTGGTGCTGGCCGACCGCGATACCGCGACCGACGGCGTGGCGCTGGCGGAACTGGTGCGCAGCAGCGGCGCGACGATCATGCAGGCCACGCCTGCATCGTGGCGCCTGCTGCTGGATGCCGACTGGAAGGGCGACGCGAATTTCAGGATCCTCTGCGGCGGCGAAGCCTTGCCCGCCGACCTGGCCGCGCAGCTGCTGCTGCGTTGCGGCTCGCTGTGGAATGTCTACGGGCCCACCGAAACGACCGTCTGGTCGACCTGCGCCCGCGTCGTCGCCGGTCCGCAGGGCAAGGCGGCCGACATTCACATCGGCCGGCCGATCGCCAACACACAGGTCTGGATCCTCGATCCGCAAGGCGCGTTGTGCCCGCTCGGCGTGCCGGGCGAGATCTGGATCGGCGGTGATGGCGTCACCCTTGGTTACCTCAATCGCGCCGAACTGACCTGCGAACGTTTCATCGATGATCCCTTCGCCAAAGCCGCCGGCGCGAAGCTTTACCGCACGGGCGACCGCGGCCGCTGGCGCCAGGACGGCGTGCTCGAGCACATGGGACGTCTGGATTTCCAGGTCAAGGTGCGCGGCTATCGCATTGAACTGGGCGAGATCGAAGCGCTGCTGGCGACACACCCGGGCGTGGCCCGCGTGGTGGTTGCCGCGCGCGAGGACCGTCCCGGCGACGTGCGGCTGGTCGGCTATGTCGTTGCCGCCGAAGGCCAGGCGGTCGACGAAGCGACGTTGCTGTCGCACCTGCGCGGCTCGCTGCCCGACTACATGATTCCGCAGCACCTGATGCTGCTCGACGCGATTCCGCTACTGCCCAACGGCAAGATCGACCGCAAGTCGTTGCCGGTACCGGACATGAGCGCGCGCGTCGCCGGCGAACGCATCGCCCCGCGCAATCCGCTAGAGCGCACCATCGCCGAGGCCATGGCCAAGGTGCTGGGCGTGCCCGAGCTGGGCGTCGACGACGATTTCTTCTCGCTCGGCGGCCATTCGCTGCTCGCGGCGCAGCTGACCTCGCGCCTGAACAAGGAACTGGGGATCGCGCTGTCACTGCGTGCGCTGTTCGACGGGCCGACGGTGGCACGCCTGGCGCGCCTGGTCGACGCCTACATGCGCGAGCACGGCGGCGAGGGCGCCATCGTGCGCGAACCCATCGTGCACCTGGCCGACCAGACGCACGGCCCGATGTCGGTGATGCAGGAACGTCTGTACCTGCTGGAGCAGTTCAACCCGGGCCAGATCACCTACAACACGCCGTCGGCGCACCGCCTGCGCGGCCCGCTCGACGTCGAGGCGTTCCAGCGCGCGGTGCAGGCGATGCTGCAGCGACAGTCGGCGCTGCGCACGTCGATCGAACTGGTCGACGGCGAGCCGATGCAGGTCGTGCACGACCACGTTGCCCTGGACGTCCGTGAAGTCGAGGACCTGAGCCACTTCGCCGACGACGTCCGCGATGCCGAACTCTCCAGGCGGCTGGACGCGTTGATCCTGCAGCCGTTCCATCTCGACCGGGCGCCGCTGATCGCCTCACGCCTGTTCCGCCTCGGCGCCGAAGAGCACGTCTGGTTCTTCATGCCGCACCATCTGATCTGGGACGGGTGGTCGTTCGACCTGATGTACACCGAGATGTCGGAGCTCTACCAGGCGCAGGTGGAGGACCGCGCGCCGGTGCTGCCCGAGTTGACCGTCTCGTACCTGGATTATTCGGTCTGGCACCGGCAGTGGCTGGAGGGCAGCGAGTACGCGAAGCAGCTGGCGTTCTGGCGCGAGCGGCTGGGCGGTGCGGGGCAGGGTGTTGAGGCGCTGCCGACCGACCTGCCACGGCGTCCGGGCATGTCCGGACGTGGTGTCACGCGTCGCATCAACGTCTCGCGCGCCACCACCGAGGCCTTGCACGCCGCCGCGCTGAAGCTCGATGCGACGTTGTTCATGGTGCTGCTGGCCGCCTACTTCACCCTGGTCAGCCGGACCTCGGGACTGCGCGAGCTGATCGTGGGCACGCCGGTGCGTGGCCGCAACAGCGCCGAGGTCGAGCCGCTGATGGGCTATTTCACCAGCCTGCTGCCACTGCGTGTCGAGCTTGATCCGGAGATGACGTTCGCCCAGGCGCTGGCACGGGTGAAGGACATGGTGCTCGACAGCTTCGGCCATCCCGACATCCGTCTGGAAGACCTGGTGCGCGAGTTGAGCATGCGCAGTCGCGAGGGTGGCGCGGTGCTGTACCACGCGCTGTTCTCGTTCCAGGACATCCGCAACCGCGTCCGCAACTGGGGGCCGCTGGAACACGGGCGCTTCCCCGTCTTCCAGACCGGCGCCACGCAGGACCTGGGCATGTGGCTGGTCGAGCAGGACGAAGGCCTGTCCGGCGGCTTCATGCACAACGCCGACATCTTCCACGGTGAAACCGCGGACCTGATCTACAGCCGCTACCTGGAACTGCTGGAGCGCATCGGTCGCGATCCGGCGACGACGCTGGAAGCGCTGACCACCTTCGACGACGGCCAGCCGCTGCTGTTCGGCCGCCCTGCCGCCGACGTGCCGATGCCGGCGATCGCATCCCAGCAGGCGTCGGAGGATGCCGCGGCACTGGCGGCGGCCTGCGACGAGGATCTCGATCCGCTGGCCGCGCGCCTGCTGGAAATCTGGCGCGACCTGCTGCGCAACCCGCACATCGTTGCCGACGATGATTTCTTCACCCTTGGCGGCCATTCGCTGCAGGCGGTGCAGATGTTCCACCGCTTCAACCACGAGACCGGCGTCAACCTGCCGCTGGCAACGCTGCTGGGGGCGCGCACGGTGCGCGCACTGGCGCTTGAGTACCGCCATGCCGGTGCGCACGCGCAAGGCGAACTGGATGCGCCGGCGCGTCCGGACCCGTGGGCGCCGCTGGTGGCGATCCGCACCCAGGGCGAAGGCCTGCCGTTCTTCCTGGTGCATGCGGTTGGCGGCAACGTGCTCAACTATCGGGCGCTGGCCGATTCGATGCCGGAAGGCTTCCCGATCTACGGTCTGCAGGCGCTGGGACTGGACGGCAAGACCGCGCCGCTGGAAAGCATCGAAGCGATGGCCGAGCGCTACGTGCGAGAGATCCGCCAAATGCAGCCGCAGGGTCCGTATCACCTGGCCGGCGGCTCGATGGGCGGCATGATCGCCTTCGAGATGGCACAGCAGCTGGTCGCGGCCGGCGAGCGCGTCGGTCTGCTGGGACTGATCGACACCTCTGCCGAGTTCGGCAATCGCTACCGTGAGGAATCGCATCACGGAGTGGTCGCAAGCGTGCGTCGCCTGCAGCGGCGCATGAAAGGCCAGTCGCTGGGCGAACGCGTGGCGACGATCAGCGAAGCGGTCAACCGCCGCATCCAGGCCCGGCAACTGCGGCAGCAGGCGGAACAGGCTCGCGCGACTGGCGCCGCGCTTCCGCATGACATCCGTTACGCCGAGCTCGAGGCGGTCCACACGCGCGCCTACACCACGTACGTGGTGCGTCCGTACCCGGCGGCAGTGGTGTTGTTCCGCGCGAACGAGCAGCCCGCGCACCTGCGGGACAAGCCCGCGCTGGGCTGGGAGTCGCTGGTGGGCTCGATCCGCATCATCGCGATCCCCGGATCGCATCGCGGCCTGGTCGAAGCACCTTCGCTGGCGAAGGCACTGGGCGCGACGATGGTCCGTGCCCAGACCGGCGCGAGTGAAGACCTGGCCAGTGCGACCGGGCTAGAACAGGCGGAGTCGGAACAGACCGGTCCGTTCGATCCCACGAACGATGCCGATGCCGTCGCCATCGCTGCCGATGACCCCCGGTGCGACTATCTGTGCGGACTGTGGAAGGAGCTGCTCGGCACGGCGGTGTCGCCGGCAGACAACTTCTTCGACCTGGGCGGAAACTCGATGCTGGCCGTGCAGATGTCCAGTCGAGTGGCCAAGGAGACCGGTGTGCGCATCCAGCTGATGCGGCTGGCCACCCAGAGCCTTGCGCAGATTGCCGCGGAACTTCCGGCATCGGCCGGTGCTGTCGACAACAGTGGCGTCGGCGCGCGGATGGCGCGGCAGGTCAAGCGGCTGTTGCGGACCGGGATTGTGGAATGAGTGACGTGATCACCGAAGGAAAGGTAACCAGCACAGCGGTATCCGCCGGTCCGGTGCTGTTCGGGCCGGCCGATCGCCGGCTGTTCGGCCTGCTGCACGCTCACGCCGGGCACGATCCGGCACGTGGATCGATGCTTCTGTGCGCGCCCCTGTTGCAGGAGGGAATCCGCAGCCATCGCGCGCTCTGGGCCGTGGCCGAGTCGGTGGCTGCGGCGGGCGGGGCCGGGTTGTGCTTCGATTGGTACGGCTGCGGCGATTCGGCTGGCGATGACGACGAACTGAGCCTGCCGGGGATGCTCGGCGATCTCGACGCTGCACGGCGCCTGCTGTCGGCGGGCCACGGTGGCGAGCGCATCACTTGGCTGGCCCTCCGCAGTGCGGCGCTGCCGATGCTGGTGCATCTGTCGGCGCAGGCGGGTCCTGTCGACGTGGTGCTGTGGGATCCGCAACTGGCCGGGGCGGCCGTGGTCGAGTCGTGGCGGCGTCAGCACCAGGCGCAGCTCTACGACAGCGGACGTTACGCGCACGCACGCCATGAGCCCGACGCCGGTGATCTCCTCGGCTTCTGTGTCGATGCGCAACTGCTGGCGGCGCTGTCGGCGCTGGATTGCGCGGCAACGGCACTGCCGCCGGGCAGCCGGGTGCGCCTGGCGCTCTGGCAGGGCGATGACGACCGCAACGACGCTGACGACATCGCGCGGTTCATTCGAACCCAACAGGAAAACTCGGTGGAAGTGGAGGTCCTCGAACTCGAGGCCGCGGACCGCCCCGGCTGGGAAGATCCGAAGCAGTTCGGCAGCCAGGTGTATCCGCGTCGCAGCGTGACGCAGCTGGCGCAGTACCTGGCCGCCACGGAGGCACGATGAACCTGCAGGTCCAGTTTCCCGGCGATGCCGTCGAACCGGTGGACGCCGGCGAAAGCGTGGTGCGCTTCGGCAACGGCCTGATCGGTGTGATCAGCCACGCGCGCAAGGGTGCGAAGCCGCGCGTTGGCATGGTCCTGCTCAATGCCGGCATAACCCGTCACGTCGGGCCGTTCCGCGCCCACGTCGAGCTCGCCCGTGCACTGTCGGCGCAGGGCGTGCCGGTGCTGCGCTTCGATCAGTCCGGTCTCGGCGACAGCGCGTTGCCCGGACAGGCAACCAGCGACCGGCGCAATCGCGAGATCGACGCGGCGATGCGGGTGCTTGCCGAACACACCGGCGTCTACCGCTTCGTGCTGTGCGGGTTGTGCTCCGGTGCCGATGACGCATTCCACGTGGCCGCCGCGGACCCGCGCGTGGCCGGTGCGATCCTGATCGATGGCCTGGCGTATCCGACGATCGGGTTCTGGCTGCGCCACGCATTGCCGCGGCTGATCCAGCCCCGCAAACTGTGGCGGTACCTGCGTTCGCGCGGCAGCGGCGCGCCCTCGCTGGCCGACTTCCGCGATTTCCCCGCGCGCGCGGACGCGGTGCGGATGATGTCGACGATGGTGGCGCGCGACACCCGCCTGCTGTTCGTCTTCACCGGCGGCGCGTATCCCTACTTCAATCACCGTGCACAGCTGGCTGCCTGCCTGGGAAATGCCGCCAGGGCGCCGCAGGTAAGCCTGCAGTTCTGGCGCGAGTACGACCACACCTTCTACCTGCGCAAGCATCGACGCGTCCTGTTCGACTGCATCGCCGGCTGGATGCAGGCGCAGTTCGCACAGGCAGGAAAGTAGCGCCGATGGCCAGCGACTCTCCCGGCATCGGCAAGCATTACCTGCGCTACTCCTCGGCCAACATCCTGGTGCTGCTGGCCGGGCTGGTGTCGTTCCCGATCATGACCCGCCTGCTGGACAACACCCAGTACGGCATCCTCGGCTACTACGACACCTGGGTCCTGATGGCGGTCGCCATCGCCAAGCTCGGCGCGCAGCATTCGATCCTGCGCTTCTATCCGCACGGCGGCGACAGCGGCGCGCTGCGTACGTTCTCGACCAATCTGTTCTACCTGCCATTGCTGGTGTCGCTGGCGCTGTGGGCGCTGACCGGCGCTGGCATCGTGGTTACCGACTGGTTTGTCGGCGCCACGCAGTCGCCGGTGTTCTGGATGGCGATGCTGATGACGCCGGTGATGGTGTACAGCAGCCTGGTGGAGACGGTCCTGCGCGCGACCGAGCGCTCGCGAACGGTGATGATCACGCGCATCGTCTGGCGCTACCTGCAGCTGGCGATGATGGTGGGCGCGGTCGTGGCGATACAGCACACCGCGCTGGCCGCCTACGCCGGCAAGCTTGCGGCCGCATTGATCGGCATAGCGTTCTACGTGGCCTGGGCGCAGCGCCACCTGGGGTTCTCCCGGCAGGCGCTCGACCCCGGCTCGCTGCGCCAGTCGATGGCGTTCGGCATGCCGCTGGTGGCAACGGAAATGCTGTCGGTGGCACTGGTCTCGGTCGACCGGCTGATGCTGAAGGGGCTGTCGGGCGACTTTGCCGTGGTCGGCATCTACAGCATCGGCGCCGGCCTGGCGATGCAGGTCCACATGTTCATGAACCTCACCGTGTTCGAATCGTTCACGCCGATGGCGAACCGCCTGTTCGTCACCGACAGTGCCGCTGCGGTGCGTGCGCTGAAGCTGAAGATGTTGCTGCCGATGACCTACGCCGCGGTGGGTGTCGCCATACTGCTGCTGTGCCTGGGCACCGATATGATCGTGGCGCTGAGCGGTTCCGGCAAGGCCGCGTCCGGCCCGGTGTTCGCCATCATCGGCGCGACCAACGCGATTCTGCCGGTGATGCTGGTGTGCGGTTACGGGCTGATGCTGGAGAAGCGCACGCGCACTGTGTTCGTGCTGGGACTCACGACCGTGCTGCTGAACACCGGTCTCAACTTCCTGCTGATCCCCGCCTATGGCGTGATGGGTGCGTCCTTCGCCACGGTGGTCAGCTCGTTCGTCGCCGGCATCGGCCATTGCGCGCTGGTGTCGCCGGCGCTGCGGCAGCTGCCCGATCGGCGCACGCTGGCGATCGCCGGCGTGGCGGCGGTGGTCGCCGCGGCAGGGGCATGGGTTGCGCTGCATATCGGGCTGCGGCCAGGATGGCAGCGCCTGATCGTGGCCGGCATGATGATCGGCGGCCCGTACCTGGCGACCGTGCTGGTCCTCGATCCGCGCCTGCGTGCAATGCTTCCGCTGGGGCGCAAGGCGCCGCAGGGAACGGGCGAGTCGCTGGTGGGGTGAGCGGTCGGGCGAGACGTCGCTCGCGCGGACTCACTGATAGCGTGCGCGCTGCTTGCGCAGGCCGACCACGATGCCCGCGGTCAGCAGCGAGGCGATGACGATCGAGCCGATCGCCTTCGCCGAGGCCTGTTTCGGCACGATGGGGTCGGACGTGGCCGGTTCCGGTGTGCCCGTGCCGGAACGTTCCGGCGTACCGCTTTTGCCGTTCGTGCCGGCGGCCGGTGTCGCGGCCTTGCCGCCCTGGACCTCGATCGCGCCGATATCGGCAGCCGCGCCCGACGGCCGCGAATGATGCAGGTAGTCCGCGCCGACTTCACCCAGCTGCGGCGCGCCGTCGATCAGCGGGCTGCCGGCAAGGGGCACCGCGTCGAAGTCGGCCATGTCCATGCCGGTCAGCTTCGGATTGCGTCCGCACTGGTTGCCCTTGAAGCACTGGTCGTCCTTGACGTTCCAGAAGGCATTGCCGGAGAAGGTGACCACCGCCTTGCTCTTGTCGGCGTAGTGGCCGCAGGTCAGCTCGCCGCTCTTGTCCTCGCCGTTGGCAAGGAAGTCGGGCTGGCCGATGAGCGCATTGTTGAGGACATCCACGCGTGAGGACTCGTCGCCGCCGGACGTCAGGATCAGGCAATCGCCTTCGCCGGTGATCGTGTTGTGGCGGATGGTGGTCTTCTGGTTGCGGCCGACGCCCACCGACAGCGCGTTGCCCATGGCCCGGCACATGTCGCTCCAGGTCATGTCGAACTTCTCGTGGAAATAGCCGCACTGGCCGATGATCACCGAGTTCTCGATCAGTGCATTGCCGGCGGTCTTGATCTGGTTGCCGGCGTTGGCCGCGGCATAGGTACGCCGTACGACAACCGTCGCGGTCTTCGATTCGTCGGTGTAGAGCAGGTCCAGGCCGTCGGACGTGTTGTGGTGGATGCGCGAGTCCTCGACGAGCCAGTGGCCGTCGGTGCGGGCAGTGCCGAGGCCGTCGCCGTAGCCGCCATTCTCCTGCGCCCAGCAGGCGTAGGGTTCACCGGTTTTCCAGCGCTCGGCACAGCCGTTCCAGGCGATTTCGACATTGCGCAGGATGATGTCGCCGGAGTTGGAGCTCTCGTCCTCGCCGACGTCGCCGTCCCAGCCGGCCCAGCCGTTGGTGTTGATGCGCACGCGCTCGACGGTCCAGTCGGTCAATGCGCCGGCCATGATGCCGCGCCCGGACAGGCCATGGATGTTCAGGTCGTGCAACCAGACATTGCGCGAGTTCTTCGCGTACAGGCCCACCGAGGCCCAGTCGCCGTAGGGCGATTTGTCGCGTTCGCAGCGGACGTTGTCGTCGGTGTGGAATTCGACGCAGTCACTGCGGTCGGTGATTTCCAGGCAGCCGACTTCGACGTTGTCGGTGCGCTGCAGGTTCAGCACCATGTCCAGGCGCTGGGTGCCCCAGAGTTTCGGCGGCGCCTTGCAGCCGCTGTCGTGGCCCTGGCCGAGGATGCGCGTCTTCGCCTCGGGGCTGCGCCCGCTCGGCGGTGCGGCCGGATAGCAGTCGTAGGGGGCTTCCTGGTAGCAGCGCGAGCTGTCCTCGCCGGCGTCCGGTGCGCCCCAGCCGATCATGTAGTCGCCCGGCCCGATGATCAGCGTGTCACCGTGGTCGATGCGCGGGTTGTCGTTGGTGGGCAGCGCGTAGAACGGATGCTTCCAGGCGCAATCGACCTTGCTGCCGCTGCCGGGGTAGGGCGCGTCGGCGCGGCCGTTGCATTGTTTCTCGTCACCGCCGTCCGTGCGGACGTAGTACGTCGTGGCCGCGGCCGCCTGGCTCCAGCCGGCGAGCAATGGCAACGCGACGAGTAGGTACGACAGCCAGCGAAGCCGGAGCAGGGGGCGGCGCATTGGGACGGGCATGGTGGTTCCCGAGCAGAGGCATGGGCGCCGGCGATGGAGTCGCAAGCGGCAATGGGGCCCGGCGGACCGGGTATCCACACCGTGAAGAACGGACTGCGCCGCCGGCGGCGGCCTCCCCATCGCGGCAGCCGGCATGCCTGTTGCCGATGGCCTGTTCATGCAAAACTCTGGCGCCATGCAACTGATCCTGCTCTCGCCGCTCACCTGGGGCCTGCTGCTCGCCGCGGTTCTCGTGCTTGCGTGGTCGCGCATGGGCACGGGATTGCGCGTGACCGGCATCGTCCTTGGGCTTGCGGTGCTGGTGCTGTGCATGCCGCTGGGTGGCAATGCGTTGCTGGGCCATGTCGAGTCGCAGCTGCCGGACGATGCGCGATGTCTCGCGCCGGGCACGCCGATCGTGGTGCTGTCTGGCGGCCTTGACGACGAGCCACGTGCAGGCAACGACTACGCCGCGCTCACCCTTGCCAGCTGGCGTCGCCTGTTCGGTGCGGTGGCGTTGTGGCGTGCCAGTCCGGGTGCGCCGATGGTGATCGCCGGCGGCGGCCCGTTCCGCATCAAGGAATCGGCAGTGCTGGCAAGCCTGGCGCGGGACTGGGGCGTGCCGGCGACCGTGCTGCGCACCGAATCGGCGTCCACCACGACCTGGGAAAGCGCGATGGCCCTGCGCGGCACGCTGCCGACGCGCATCCGCCTGGTCAGCTCAGCCGAACACCTGCCACGGGCGCTGCTTTCGTTCCGCGCCGCCGGTTTCCAGCCATGCGTGGAAGCGAGCGATTCGTCGTACATGCCGGCCGGCGGCATCGGCTATTTTCTGCCGCAGCTGTCGGGCATCGAGAAATCCCGGACCGCCCTGTACGAGATGGCGGGCATGCTGAGCTACCGCATGCGCGCGCGGCCGTCGGAACCGGCAACCGCATCGCGGTAGCGGCAAGAGCCCGGCGAACTGCCGGGCTCCGTGCGTGATTGGCGATGCCGTCGTTGGATCGACGCAATGCGATCAGAAGGTCAGGCGCAGGCCCGTGCCGTACTCGGTGATGCCTTCAGACAGGGTGACCGTGCCGGTGGCAGCCCAGCGATCGGTGAACTGATACTCCATGCCGAGGTCGCCGTAGACGTCGCCATCGAGCCTGGCAGAGCCCAGGCCGGTACTGACATTGCCCAAGTCTTGGTAGCCGAGGTAGGCGTGGCCGATCAGCTTCGGGGCGATGCGGCCGCGCATGCCGCTGCTGACTCGGAAGCCGGCGACGTCCTCGGTGACGCGCGCCGCGCCGACGCTCAGGTGGGCATCCTTCTCGACGTACGCGGCCTGGGTGACCCAGTCCAGGTTCGCGCCCAGTGCCTTGGCAAAACCGCCGCCCAGGCTCCATTCGGTGATGTCGTTGTGGCCGCCGAAATGGTTGATCTTCTGGCTGCTGTAATCGCCGGTTGCGAAGAAGCCATTGCCCAGTTCGATCGACCCGGTCAGGCCGGGTCCCTTGTAGTCGTTGTAGAGCGAGTCGTTGTAGATGTAATCCAGCTGGACATAGGAGTAGCCGATGCCATTGGATTCAGCGGCGCTGGCTGCGGCAGATGCGCCGGCAAGCGAAAGGAACAGAAATGCTTTCTTCATCAAGTACACCAGAGAGTGAGGAATCAGCGGGTCCGTGCGGACCCGGCACCGCCCCGTAGGGCGATGGATTCAAACACCGTGGCGAGGGTCACCCTATGAGAATTGTCTGATTCGCGAGCTGATCAGTTCAGCCGACCTGGCAGGATGATCGCCTGATTGTCGTGCATTGGACGACGCCAGCAGGCGGTCGTAGCAATCGAGCAACTGCGCACCAATGGCATCCCACCCATAGCGTGCTTCGGCCAGCTGCCGGGCCGCGGCACCCAGGCGCGACGCGCGCTCGGGGTCAGCCATCAATGCCAGTGATGCGGCCGCGAACGATTCGGCATCGTCGGCAAACAGCGCGCTTTCATCGTGTCGCAGGGCAATGCCTTCGCTGCCGATCGTGGTGGTGACGATGGCCTTGCCAAGCGCCATCGCCTCCAGCACTTTCAGTCGCGTGCCGCTGCCGGCGCGCAATGGCACGACGTACACGCCTGCCTCGTGCACGCTGGGGCGAAGGTCGTCGACGAAGCCGGCCAGGTGGACGTTGCCGGCGACGTCGGCGGGGACTTCGTAGCCGTCGGCCTTTCCCACCAGTACGAAGCGGGCATCGGGCCGTGCAGCGAGGATGCGCGGGAACACCGACTGCACGAACCAGTCGACGCCATCGCGGTTGGGGAACCACCCCATCTGACCGACGAACACCAGCCTGCTGGCATCCGGCGCCGTCTGTGCAGGACGGTTGGCAATGAGATCGACGCCGTTGGCGATGACCTCCACATCGCGCCCCGGCGCCAGTCCGCGCAGTGCCTGTGCATCGGGTTCGGAGCAGGCGAGGATGGCATCGGCGCGCTCACAGGCAGCGCGCTCGAAACGGTGCAGGCGCGGCACCTGGCCCGACAGGAACCTGCGCGCGGCCATGCCGGGTTCAATCTCGGCGCGCCTGGCGAGCAGGTGATGCTCGACGTTGTGCGCGTTGAACGCGACCGGTATGCCGGCTGGCACGCAGTCGGCATGTGCCATCAGCGGCAACATGTCGAAATGGACCAGGTCTGCGTCCCGCGCAAGTTCACGGATGCGACGACGCAACGCATCGGAGTCGTACTTGGCGACGAGGAACGGTGTCTGCGTCAGGGTGCCGCGCAGCAGCGACGTCCCCAGCGCCAGGCGCGAATGCTCGCTGGCGATCGGAAAGGTCTCCAGGCGCGCCAGCGCCGCGCGCAGCGGCCCGGCCTGCTTGGGCGCGTCGTCCTTGCGCAGGAAGCTCAGCAGCGTGACTTCGTGTCGCGAGGCCAGTGCCTTGAGCAGGTGCCAGGCGCGCAGCTGGTGGCCCTCGCGTGGCGGCCACGGCAGGCGGCTGGTGAGGGCGAGGATGCGCGCCATCAGTGCTTCCGCCAAAGGCGCGAGGGCCCGGCCAACGATGCCGGCAGCGACAGCAGCGCCGCCAGGTTGAGCATCACGAAGCCGCTGGCAGCCGGCAGCAACGGCAGGCGCGCCGCAAACTTCGGCAGGCCCAGGCCGAGCAGGGCGCCGGCGTAACCCAGCAACTGCGCGTAGAGCGCCCAGCGATAGAACGGCGCCGATGCCAGCGCCGACGACACCAGCGCCAGCACCAGCGCCCACGGCACCAGCAGGCGCAGGAACTTGTGCGAGAACCAGGCGAAGAACACCGGGTTGGTGAATGGATTCAACAGCGACGGCATGCGCGCGATCAGCTGCCAGTTGCCGGCGAGCGTGCGCAGCTTGCGATGAAACTCTTCGTCGGCGCTGGTGCTGGCGTGGTCGTGGGCGATGGAGCCGCGCGCCATCCACACCTGGTGGCCGGACCACAGCACCTGCAGCGGCATCCACATGTCGTCGAGCACGGTGCCGGGTGGAATCGGCCGGAACAGGTGGCGGCGCATCGAATGGATCGCGCCGGTGACGCCATGCAGCCAGCCCAGTCGTGCCTCGTCGGCGCGCAGGCGCTTCTCCATGCGCCAGTACACGCCCACGCCTTCCGTCGCGCCCCGCGTCGCACCGGCGGCGATGACCAGTTCGCCGGTGACCGCGCCAATAGCGGGGTCGGCGAACGGCGCCACCAGGGCGCGCAGTGCCCGTGGGGCGAACCGCTGACGCACGTCGGTGAAGGCGACCAGTTCGGTTTCGACATGGCGCATGGCGGCGTTGATCGCCGCCGCCTTGCCGACGTTTCTCGGCAATGCCAGCACGCGCACACGCGGGTCGCCAATCGCCGCCGCATCGGCGGTGCCGTCGCGGCTGCCGTCGCTGACCACCAGCACCTGCAGGCGCTGCGACGGGTAATCCTGGGCAAGGATGTCGTCAATCCGGGCGGCGATGCGCAGTTCCTCGTCGTAGGCGGCGACGACCACCGTCAGCGCCGGGCAGAGTCGGGTCTCGAACGGCACCTGGCCGTAGCGGTGCGACAGCAGCGCGACCAGCAACGGATAGCCGGCATAGGCGTAGACGACCACGCCGATGCACAGCCAGAACACACCTTCGGCGCTCGCCAGTGCGGTCATAGCAGGCGCTCGCGCAGACGCTGGTAGCCGTGATTGCCCAGCACGCGCTTGGGCAGCGAAAGGGCGGCATGGCGCGCCTGCAACAGGCGCGGCGCCAAGCCTTGCCAGCGCACCAGCGCGGCGAAATCGTCCATGCCCAGGTTGCGGGTGATGGCCAGGCGCTGCAGGCAGCGATCGCCGCGGACGCGGTGGTTGGGGCCGGGCACCGAGCCGAGCAGGTGGCGATAGCCCAGTGAATGCGCGGCCTGCAGTTCGCGTTCGCCACCGCGTCCGCCCGGCAGCGCGATGGCATCGACCGGGCGCCGGCTCAAAGCCTGCAGGCGGCTGCGGCTATCGTCGAGTTCCGACATCAGTGCGGTTGTGTCGAGGTCCTCGAGGAAGGCGTGGCTGCAACCGTGCGAGCCAATACCCATGCCGGCCGCGGCCAACTGGCGGACCTCGTCGGCGGACAGCATTCCGGTCGCTCCGATGAAACCGGTGGTGATGTAGAACTCGGCCTTCATGCCGCGCTCGAGCAGCAGCGGCAGGGCAACCTCGACATTGGAAATGTCACCGTCGTCGAAGCTGATCACCAGTGCACGGTCGCCCCGCAACTGCATCGCTTCATCGAGCAGGATGCAGCGGTAGCGCTGCGCCTGGATCCAGTCGAGCTGGCGAGCGAAACGGTCGGGCTCGACGCTGTACACCGGATCGAAGCGCCCGCGCGAATCCGCAGTGGCGTGCAGCCCGTGGTACATCAGGATCGGCAGCCTCATCGGGCCATTGGCGGTGTCGGCGGTCACGGCGTCACCCGGGTTGCATGGTGCTTTCGTGGAGCGGCTCGGGGACGCCGCGGCAGCCGCGCAGCCATCCCAGCAGGCCGCTCGTCTCGCTGAAGAACAGCGCCCTGGACAGGCGCCCGGACGGCGCGCGGAAGCGTTCCTCGTGGACGTTGAAACGCATCAGCCGATAGGGATCGGCGCCGGGGCGGTTGATGCCTTCGACGGACGTGGTCGCGGTCTCGAACCCGGCTTCGCGCACCAGCCGCGCGTCGCGATCGCTGAAGTCCTCGTTGCCGCCGTTGGGGTAGGCGAAATGGCGCGGCGGCATGCCCAGCTCCGAGGTGATGCTGGCGTGCGCCAGGCCGATCTCCTCGCGCGCGGCGGATTCGTCAAGCCGGCTCAGGATGGCGTGACTGCAGGTGTGGCCGCCGATCTCGACGCCGTTGATGTAGAGCTTGCGGACATCGTCCCAGTCGAGCATCTCGCGGTTCTCGTGCGGAATCGGTCGCGGCCGGGTCTGCTCGCACAGGTGGTCGACCCATGACTCCAGTTCGGCCGGTTCCAGCTCCTTCAACCGCGGCGGCAGCAGGGTGTAGATGCGGTAGCGGTCGTCCGACTCGGACAGGTCGAAATGGCCCAGGCCCAGACCGCCCAGGTCGACCTGGTCGCGACTGCGCGATTCGATCGCATGGGCCAGCCGGTAGGCCCAGATCGGTTCGCCGCCGATGTGGCCGGTGGCGACATAGACCACAGCGGGCACGTGGCCGAGGCTGGCGTCGATGAGGCCGAGGTTGTCGTGGTAGCCGTCATCGAAGGTGAGGGCATAGCGCACGCGCTGCGGCGCGGCCGGGGAGAGATCACGCAGGCCTTCGCCCAGGCCGACCAGTGCGTGCTGGCCGCGCAGCCAGCGGATGATCTGGCGCAGGTTGGCGCGCGACATGCTCAGCGGATACGGATCGGGCTCGTCACGCAGCCGGTGCAGCATCAGGATCACCAGGCCAGCGCCGCTGACCTGGCGGTAGAGCCAGTCCAGCCCGCTGTAGTGACTGCACAGTGCGAGCAGATAGCGCAGCCAGGAGCGCAGTGGGGCGGTCATCGTGCGACGTCCTCGGGCGGAAGGTGGCGGGCCTTTACCACGAGCGCCACGTAGGTCCAGAAGTAGGCGACCACCGGGTAATAGGTGAAGCGGTCGCCGAACAGGTTGCTGATCAGCATCGAAAGCCAGGCGCCCAGCAGGCCCAGTGCCAGCGCGTACTGCCAGGTGCCCGAGCGTGAACGCGTGAGCCCTCGCCAGGCGGCGTACAGCACCGACAGCAGCACGCCGAGCAGCATCACCGCTCCGATCACGCCGCCCTCGCTGAGGGTGCGGATGTAGAGGTTGTGCGTGTCCTTGCCGTACGGGTTGATCTCGCGATGGTGGAAGGTATGGAATCCGGTGCCAACCACCGGATGGCGCAGGAAGTTGGCCCAGGCGACCTTCCAGTACTCGATGCGCATCTCGGTGCTTTCGTCGCGTTGCCCTTCTTCGACGGTGGTGCTGTCGAACCGTTCCACGACCGACGACGGCAGCACCGCCGGCAGCAGCGCCGCCGCCAGTACCAGCGGCAGGATCAGCTTCCAGCGGCCGCGCCAGACCAGGATCACCGCGACCATGCCGACGATCAGGCTGATGTAGGCGGTGCGCGAATAGGCATACAGCACGCCCAGCACCATGCAGGCGATGCCACCGGCAAGCAGCAGGCGCCACTTGCGCGAGAGGCGGCAGGCCAGCAGCAGCGCGAACAGCACCACCGCAACCGTGACGCAGAACGCGGCGAACTCGTTGGCGCCGAGCAGGGAGAACGTGCCGCTGATGCGCAGGTCGTCGGTGTAGTGGTCGCGGGCCACGCTCGTGTGCTGCACCCACACGACCTTGGCGATGTACGGTAGCGGCACCAGCATCGCGAGGATGATCAGGCGCACGCCCTGCCAGTCGCGCACGCTCATCTGCACGACGTAGAGCATGAACACCGCGATCAGATGGTCCTTGAGCTGGTTGAAGTGGGTTTCGGTGTCACTGACGTACTGGTAGCCGATCGACAGCGACACCGCTGCATAGACCGCGTAGGCCATCGCCCAGAAGTTGATCGGTTCGCCGTGGGCCAGTCCGCCGCGGACCATGAACGCGGTCGCCAGCGACAGCAGGAACATCACGTTTAGGAAGTTCACGCCGCCGCCCATATTGGGCAGGTAGCCGGTGGTGATGTTCTGCAGCGGCAGCAGGACCAGGAACAGGTACAGCGGGTAGTTCCTTGGGGCACGCGCAACCTGCGCGACGCGTGCGGCGGTCGAAACGGGACGTGCGGGGCCGCGGCGCGACGGGGCGATGCCGGGCGTTGCAAGGCCCGGCGCGGCGACATGGGACGAGGCCAGATCAGCGGGGGCCAGATCAGACGGCGCCAGCGCGGATGCCATTGCCGCGGCACTGCCGGGTCGGAGCGCGCGCGCCGCCAGCGGGAATCGCGGCTGTGCCGGCCCGGTCGGGGCCGCGTCGTTGTCCGTCGCGGCGCCCGTGCCGGCGCGCAGGCCGGCGCGGCGATTGATCGCGTCAGGATGCACGGCGGTCATGCGTGGTCTCCAGCAGCCGTTGGTACAGATCAAGGTAGCGGCCGGCCATCGCCTGCGCAGAGTGGTGTGCCTCTACGTAGTCGCGCGCCGCGCGGTCGCGGCGTCCGCGCAGCGTCAGGGCCTCAGCCAGCGCTGCGCCTAGTGCCGCGGCATCGCCGGCGGGGACGAGCCTGCCGTGATCGGCATGGGCCAGCAGGCGCGGGATGTCGCCCACCGCACTGGCCAGCACCGGCACTTCACAGGCCATGGCTTCCAGAACGACCAGCGGCATGCCCTCGCTGAGCGAGGGCAGCACCAGGCAGTCGGTCATCGCGTAGATCGCGGCCATGTCGTCGCGCTGGCCGAGGAAGTGCAGTTGCTGGCCCTGCTGCAGGCCGAGCGGTTCGGCCTGCGCCTGCAGCGCCTCGCGGTCGGGGCCGTCGCCCACCAGCACCAGCACGGCCTCGGGCGAGCGTGCCGCCACCGGCGCGAACGCCTGCAGCAGCATCGCCAGGTTCTTCTCGCTCGACAGGCGTGCCACCGCGGCGAACACATGGGCGTCTGCGGCGATGCCGAGGCGGTCGCGCAGCACGGCCGCGGCGGCGCCGTTGGGCTGCGTGGACTCGATGCCGTTGTCGATCTGATGGATGCGCGAATGCGGCACGCCGGCGCGAAGCAGCCGCTCGACCTGTCCGGCGGCCACCACCACCAGCGCATCGAAGCGGCGCAGCAGTGCCAGCTCCAGCCGCGTGTACAGGCGCAGCGACGAGGACCCTTCGACCCAGCCGTGCAGCGTCGCCACCAGCCGCGCCGGCTGCCGGCGCGTGGCCAGCCAGGCATAGAACGCACTCTTGTAATCGTGGCTGTGGACGACGGTCGAGCCGGTCATCGCGATCTGTGCGGACAGTGCGCTCACGGTTGCGGCATCGATGCGCCCTCGGCAGGGCAGCAGCATCGACTCCTGGCCGCGCGCGCGCGCCAGTTCGTGCAGCGCCTGCTCGCGCATGCGGTAGTTGTTGATGCTGACCAGGCGGCTGTGCACGCCATGGCCGGCGAGGCCGCCGTTCAGTGCGAGCACCATGCGATCGGCGCCGTAGAGCCCGGCGCTGGAGCGCAGCAGCAACGTCGAAAGCGAGGCGGCGCTCATTTCGGCCCCTGCGTGCGCTGGCCCAGCAGGCGGCGGTACATCTGGTCGAAGCCCTGCACCATCGCATCGAGCGAGAACTCGCGCTCGATGCGGGCGCGCGCGGCCATGCCCATGCGCTGGCCGAGCTGGGGCGACCGCGCCAGTGTCTGCATGGCCGCAGCCAGCGAGATGGGATCGCGCGGGGGCACCAGCAGGCCGGTGGTTTCGTGCTGGACGAGGTGCAGGTTGCCACCGACCGCGGTGGCGATCACCGGCAGGCCACAGGCCATGGCCTCGAGGATGGCGTTGGACATGCCCTCACTGGACGATGCCAGCACCAGTGCGTCCAGGGCGGGCAGCACCGCCTCGACGTCGTCGCGGAAGCTCAGCAGCACCACGGCGTCGGCGACGCCGAGTGTCGACATGCGGTCCTGGACGCGCGCCAGCAGCGGGCCGTCGCCGACCAGCACCAGCCTCACGTGCGGCGCACTGCGATGGAGCTGGGCGAAGGCGTCGATCAGGTCTACGTGACGCTTGACCTCGGTCAGCCGCGCGACGCAGCCGAAGACGACGGCCTGTTGCTCCAGGCCGAGCTCGCGCCGCGCATCCTGCCGCGTCTGCGGGCCCGCCGGGCAGAAGCGCTGTGTATCGACCCCGTTGGGGATCCAGGTCATCTGCAAGGCGTCGAGGCGCTCGGTCCGGGCCAGCCCGGACAGGATCTGGCGGGCCGGGGCCACCACGGCGTTGAATCGCGAATTGACCAGGCGGAACAGCTGCTGCAGCCGCTCGCTCTTCTTGAAACCCATGTCGCGGCGATTGGAAATGTGCACCGTGCCGCTGCGGCGCGGCAGCAGCGCGTTGAGCAGGTCGGCCTTCTCGTGCTGCGACTGGACGATGTCGTAATGCTCCTGGCGAAGCAGCGCGCGCAGCGCCACCCAGGCACGGATGCCGCTGCGGTCGTAAACCGCACGCACCGGCAGCGCCTGCAGGCTCACGCCCGCCAGTCGACCCGGCACCATGCCGGGGCACGGCATGTGCCCGTCATGCAACTGCACCACGGTGATGCGGTAGTGCTCGCGCGGCAGGCGCGTGGCCAGGTTCTGCAGGAAGCGCTCGCTTCCGCCCGGCGCCAGCACTGGCGTGTCGGTCAGCAGCAGCAGGCGGATGCGCCGGTCCTGGCGACCCGCCACCGCTGCATCAGCGGGTATAGCGAACGCTGAAGATGGCGGCATTCTCGTCATAGCTGGCTTCTGCCAAGTTGCTGTCGCGCTCCTGGTGGCGCAGGTCGAAGGACACGCTCCAGTTGCCGGTGAGCAACTTCGTCAGGCCCAGGTAAACGGCGAAGTCGTCGTCGTCGCGATCGAACGAGTCGAAACTGCGATAGCCGCGCGCAAGCTGCAGGCTCGAGAACAGGGTCGGCTGGAAGCGATACGTCACGCCGACGCCAAGGCCATAGCTGCCCTCGCTCTCGATCGTCGGGTCCACGTAGTCGTTGTTTTCGTAGTAGGGGCGCACGTCGAAGTCGAAGCGCTCGCCGGTGAAGCGGTAGCCGATCTCGAAGCGGCGCTGCTGGTAGACGTCCGGAATGACGTTGAGCTCATCGGCTTCCTCGCCGATGGGCGCGCCACCGATGTCGTCCGAGCGCGAGACCAGGTCCAGGGCCGCGTCCGAGAACTGGTAATAGAATCCGGCATTGAGCGTGCTGCGTGGCGAGGCGCGCCAGGTGGTGACGAGACGGAACAGCGGCGAACTGTCCTCGCCTTCGAAGCTGGTCAACTCGACCCAGGAATAGCCGAGCACGGCTTCCAGGTCGATGTTGGCCAGGGTGCGGTTGTAGGTACCGTAGATGTCCTTGCGCCGGTAGTTGGCGTTGAGGCTGGTGTCGTCGTAGTCGACCTGGCTGCCTTCCACGGTGAGGCGCAGGCGCGTAGTCGGGCCGGGACGCTGCACCAGGCTGGCCGAAGCGGCGTAGCGGTCGCCGTTGAAGTCGCTGGTCTGTTCGGCGTAGTAGTTGTTGTAGCGCACCGCCAGCTCGCCGCCGGTGACCGAGCCGGGCCGGATGTTGAGATTCGCGCCGGTCACGAAGACGTTGACCTGCTGCTGGTTGTCCGGCGAATTGGAGACCAGCACGTCGATGGGCTCGTAGCTGGCGTAGTCCTCGACGATGAACTTCAGGCGATCTTCCCAGGTGGTCCAGGCAAACTGGCCCGCCAGCGAAGTGCGCAGGTCGTTGTCGTAGCGACCGCCGGTGTAGTACAGGTACTCAAGGCCACCGCGGGCGATCAGCGTCGTGTTCCTGCCGACCTGGTCGACATCGAAATCGAGGGTGCCGCCGAGCGTGGTTTCCGAGTCCGGGTCGGTTTCGGTCAGACCGACGTTGTCGCTGTACTCGGCGTAGCCGCCCAGCGTGTAGTTGATCTTCGCCGCCTGCACGCATGGGACTGCCGCGAGCAACGCGATGCACAGCGCCGACCGGCGCAGGCGGAATGCGGTCGCAGGAAGTCCTTCGCTGGCCATTCGCGCTCCTTCATACGCCTTCATTGAAGACGACACCTGCGAACTTGTTCGGGTCGAAGTTGCCGGCAGCCAGAGAGATCGCGGCCGCCGTATCGCGACCGTAGCCGGCGACCAGGATCACCACGTCGGCGATGTCGGCCAGGATGCGTGCGTCGGGCGTGCCGCGTACCGGCGGCCCGTCCAGGAACACGTAGCAGTTGGGGTGGCGGCTGCGGATCGAGTCCAGCAGCAGGCGCATGCGCGAGGATGAGAAGTGCTCGGCACCGACTTCGCGGGTGGTGCCGGCGGGGATCAGGCGCAGGCCGGTGACGCCCGTGTCGTACACGACGTCTGCGAACTCGGCATCCGGGTTCTCCAGATAGTCGACCAGGCCGCCTTGCGGCGTCTCGATCTTCATCGTGCTGTGCTGCGACGGATGGCGCAGGTCGCAGTCGACGAGCATGGCGCTCTTGGTTTCGTCGAACGCCATCGCCGTGGCCAGGTTGCGGGCGACGAAGCTGCCGCCGCTGCCGGCGCTGACCGGCACGACGAGGGCGACGAAGCTGCCTTCGACCGCGGCCAGCAGGCGCGTGCGCAGTTCGCGGAACGCATCCACCTCCGGGCGCGCCACGGCACCGCGGTGGATGATGGCGCGGTCCTCGAGCTGCGTCGGCGTGAGTGCGGTGACACCGGCGACCGGCGAGATCGAACGCTGGAGATCGCGGTCCTGCTGGACGTCGTCGAGTTCGATGATGGGCTGCGGCGCTGCATTCATGGGATTTGCACCATCTTGGCGATCAGGGTCAGGCCGTAGAGAGCCGGCACCAGCAGGAAGATCATCGCGGCGACCACGAAGCGCCGGTTGCCTTGGCGGCGAGCCGGCGTGGTCTGGTAGCGGGGCACCGCACCCAGCACGGGCAGCGCTGCCATGCTTTCGATCTGGTGCGGCGAGCGCACGCGCGGATCGAGGCGGACGAAGCCCAGCAGCAGGATCAGCGGGGCCAGCGTGGCCGCGCCCAGACCGGCACTGGCGACGTGGGTGAGACGCAGGCCGACGCCGCGCAGCGGGTAGCTGGCCGGTTCCTGGATGCGGAAGCTCAGGCCGCGCTGTTCGGCGTCCAGACCCATCGACACGCGCGCGTTCTCGCGGCGCTTGAGCAGGTCCTGGTAGAGCTCGCGGTTGACCTCGTAGTCACGCGACAGTTCGGCCAGCGTGCTCTCCGACGCCGCGATGTGGCGGCTGCGCGCCAGTTCCTGGTCCAGCAGCGCCTGGCTGGTGGCGATGCGCGAGCTGATCGCGGCGCTGCGGCGGCGGTTCTCGGCGGACTTGCTCTTCAGCTCCCCGTAGAGCGGGTTGAAGGAAGCCGGGCCATCGAGCGTCTTCGCGGCGCCGTTCTTCTGCGCCAGCTGGTTCGCATCCTCACGGCGCACTTCGTCTTCCAGGTCACGCAGCTGGTGCTCCACGCGGACCACGTCCGGGTGCTGGTCGGTGTAGTTCATCAGGAGCCGGTCTTTCTCGTTCTGCAACTCGGCCATGCGTGCCAGCAGCTGCCCGGAGCGGGTCTGCACCACGCTGATCTCGTTCTCGCCGTTGAGCTGCGACGTCAACGCGTCGCCCTGGGAATTGAGGTCCATCAGCTCCATGCGCGAGCTGTCGACCATCCGGCGCAGCTCGCCGATGCGCGAGTTGACGTCGCCTTCGATGCCCTGTCGCGCGTCCGGGTTGGACTTGCGGTACATCTCGAGCTTGGTCTCGGCGTCGGTCAGCTTCTTGTGGTACTGCTTGACCTGCGAATCGATGAACTCGTAGGCCTCGCGGCTCTCGCGCTCCTTGGTCGCCAGGCTCTCGCTGATGATCAGCTCGGCGAAGCGCTTGGTGACGTCGTGTGCGCGGCCGGCGTCGGTGTCGACGTACGACACACGGATCAGGTTCTCGCGCGGGTTGGAAATGATCGTGCGGCTGGTGATCTGCTCGATCAGCTGTTCGCGCGCCAGCGGCGACGGATGGCTCTTGAGCCAGCCACCGGTCTCGAGGATCTCGTCCATCACCTTGCGGCTGAAGGCAACCTCGCGGGTGATGCCGGCGCGGCTGGAGACGCCGGTCGGAACCGCGCGGCCTTCCATCAGCGGCTTGATGATGTTGCTTTCCTCCACCAGGATCGTCGTCTGCGAGTTGTACTTCTTCGGCAGCAGCAGGCCGAACGCCAGCGCCGCGAGCGCGATGCCGGCGAAGATGCTGGCCAGCAGCACGGGGTGGCGCCGGCATTCCTCGATCGCGACGGGGCCGAGCGTGGCCACCATCGACGGCCGCGACTCCGGCACGGAGAGTTCCATCGAACCGTTCATAGCGTGCGTTCCGGAACAGTGATCACGTCGCCGGGGGCGACCTTGAAGTTGGTGGACAGGTCGCCGTCCTCGAGGATGTGGTCGAGGCGGACGGCGTAGCTGCGCGTGCTTTCGCCGGACTTGCGGTACAGGTCCGACTTCGCCGGCGCGGCGAATTCGGTGACGCCGCCGGCGGCGAGCACGGCGTCGAGCACGGTCATGCCCTGGCGATAGGGGATCGAGATCGGCTGGCGCACTGCGCCGGTCACGCGCACCCGCGACAGGTATTCGTGGCTGCGCAGGTCGGTCAGGATGACTGCGACCTGCGGGTCGCGAACGAATACCGCGAGCCGGGTCTGGATGTCCTTGGCGACTTCAGCCGGGGTACGGCCGCCGGCGGCGACGTCGCCGATCAGCGGTACCGAGATCTTGCCGTCCGGGCGCACCGGCACGGTGATGCCCAGTTCGGGATTGCGCCAGACCGAGACCTGGACGATGTCGTCGATGCCGATCTGGTAGGAGTCGACGGAGTTCTCGCTGCTGGGAGGCGGCGTGGTGGCATTGCCACCGGAGGACGCGCACGCGGAAAGGAACAGGATCAGGCAGACAGTCTGGACGACGTGGATCAAGCGCATGGCAATTAGCCCCCCTTGCATTCGTGTCAATCCAACGGCGGGAAGTGCCCGATCCGGCCATCGACGACCTGCCTGGAGCGAGCGCGAGTTGCCTTCACGCGCGTCCTTTGCCGAATGCGGTGCCAGGCGCCTGCGGCTGGTAATGCCGGCTGCAGTGGCTGCCGGAAATGCCGGTGTTCTGCGTTCGTACCATCAGGACGGAGGAATTACCTACGTCTGGGGAGCAGCCTGCCGGCATATCGGCGCAGGGTGCTGGTGCCGTCCGGCCTCGACTTCCAACCAGGACATCCCGTGCGAATCCTCGTTTGCGGCGGAGCAGGCTATATCGGCAGCCATACCTGCGTGACCCTGTGCGAACGCGGCCACCAAGTGGTCATCGCCGACAGTGGCGTGAACAGTTCGCCGCGCGTCATGCAACGTCTCCAGCGACTGGTTGGCGCACCGGTGTCGTTGCATCGGGTCGATATCCGTGACCGGGGCGCGATGGCGGCGCTGTTTGCCACCTATCACTTCGATGCGGTGCTGCACTTCGCCGCCCTGAAGGCGGTGGGGGAGTCGTGCCGCAAGCCGCTGGACTACTTCGACAACAACATCGGCGGCACCATCGCCCTGCTGCAGGTGATGCAGGAGGCGGGGGTGCGCCGGCTGGTGTTCAGCTCCTCGGCCACCGTTTATGGAGACCCCAGCCAGGTCCCCGTGCGCGAGGACGCCGGCCTGCAGGCGACCAATCCCTATGGGCGCACCAAACTGGTCGCCGAACAGCTGATCGAAGACCTGTGCCGGTCGGACGGGTTTTTCCGCGCGGCCAACCTGCGCTATTTCAATCCGGTCGGCGCGCATCCTTCGGGACTGATTGGCGAAGACCCGTGTGGCGAACCCAACAACCTGATGCCCTACATCTGCCAGGTCGCGGTGGGGCAGCGTGACTGCCTGCGCGTGTTCGGCAACGACTACCCCACGGTGGACGGCACCGGCGTGCGTGACTACATCCACGTGGTCGACCTGGCGCGGGCGCATGCCGACGCGCTCGAGTACATGGTCGGCGCCGACCGCGGCTTTACCGTCAATCTCGGCACCGGCCGCGGCGTCAGCGTGCTGGAGTTGCTGCACGCGTTCGAGCGCGCCAGCGGTCGCCGCATTCCCTATCAGATCGTCGAGCGCCGGCCAGGTGACTCGGCCGAAGTGTTCGCCGATCCCACGCTGGCCCGGGAACTGCTGGGGTGGCGCGCCGAGCATGACGTCGATGCGATGTGCCGCGATGCCTGGCATTGGCAGGCGACCAACCCGCAGGGCTACCGGTCGCCGTTGCGGCGCGTTGCGACTCCGCGCGTTGAACGCCCGCGTCGGGTCGTGGCCCGGCTCGCCGGCGCCTGAGCGAAGCTGTTCTCCGGCTGTCTGGTGCCGGGGCAGGTCGCCTCAGGGCGACCCGCTGCCGGTGCCTTCAACCACCGTGACATCCCCTGCCAGGGCCTGCTGCAGGCCGTCGCGCAGTTGCGTGGGTGCGCCGAGCGAGTTCCACACCGGTTCGCGACCGAAGCGCACGAAATAGGTCGAAAGGAATCGCTGGTTGTCGCCGGGCAGGCTGGCGAACAGATCCGGTTCAAACCCGTCGACTGCCGCCGGCGTGCCATAGCCCATCGCCCGCAACACGGTCGGATAGAGGTTGAAGTGACTGGCCTTGTCGCGATTGGCGCTGGCGGCATGGCGCAGTTGCGGCGCCATGCCGGGGTGACGGGTGATGGCGACCAGCGGCACGCGGCCTTCGCCGGCGGCGGCCGGGCCGATCGTGCAGTGCGTCTGCGCGGCTGATGAGCCGTTTTCGCCGAAGTTCTGGCCGTGGTCGGCGGTGTAGAGGATCAGCGTGTCGTCCAGCGGTGCATCGGCAAGCATCTCGCGGAAGAACTCGCGGGTGTTCCAAGCCACGCAGTTGCGATAGCTATTGACCTGGCGCCAGCGCTCCTCGGAGCCCGACGTCCCAGCGCCCTGCGCCTGCGCGGCGACATCGGGATCGACTTCGTTGCTGAAGTAGGTTCGCGCCATCGTCGGCGAATACAGCGTGCTGGCGGCCGGGTATTTGCCCTCGTACGGGAAATGGCACCCGACCTTGTTGACATAGATGAAGCTGGGCTGCGGCCGCTTCAGCATCTGGTTGAGCATCCGCCCCGCGGTGACGTCCTTGCGTTCCAGCGCCACCGACGGGTCGATCTGCACGAACTCGTCGATCTCGGCGCGTTCGCGCTCGTCCATGAAGTTGTGCAGTTTGCCGCCGCTGCGCTGGGCGTCGATGTAGACGGTCCGGTAGCCGGCGCGGTTGGCGTAGCGCCAGAACGACGGGTTCTCGGCGAGGTCGCGCAGGTAATTGTCGCGGGTGACGCCATAGCGCACGCTCGCGTTCGACGTCGACGAGCAGTTGGCCGCCGATGCGGCGATGCCGAAGTTGAACAGGGCCGGCCCGAGCGGACGCAGCCCAGTCTCGACACCGTCGTCAACGTTGATGTCGACGTAGTCGCCGCGCACGCTCTCGTCCATCACCAGCACGACATGGCGGAACGGACGGTCGCCGCGAGGCGCCAGCGCGACCTCCCGGCGCGGCGGGGTCGCCGGCTCGAGCACCTTTTCGGCGCCGAGGACAAACGCGAATGCCGCCGTGTTGTATTGCCCCGGGAAGCCGTTGGAGCCTTCGCCACCGCGCAGGTACAGGATGGCGGCGATGGCGAGGATCGGTGCGAGCTGCATCAGGCCCGGGTTGCGCAATGGCCACGACAGCGGCGCCGGCAGCCAGGTCGGCGATGGGAACACCGGCGGCAGGTTCAGCGCCACCACGCCCAGCAGCGACCACAGCACGGCCTGGAGGATCTGCGCATCGTGGAAGCCGACCAGGTTGCCGGCGAACCCGACCAGACCCAGCAGCTGTTCGAATTCGGACAGGCCCAGATGGCGGGACGCGATGAGCGCATGGCTGAGGCTCATCGTGCTGGCGAGGAAGAACGCGATGCTCCACGCAATCCGGGTGGTGGTGCGCGCGTGGAAAGCCAGGGCGAGCATCGACACCAGGCAGATCAGCCAGACCGCACCGAACACCGCCAGGCCGGGTTTGAGCCCGATGTGCGCCACGCGCTCTATCAGCAGGCGGTTGGTGCCCAGCAGGTAGACCAGGATCAGGAGCAGTTTGATCACTGCCCATGCAATCGTCCTCACCCGATTCGCGTCCACCTGCTTGACCATGCAGCGCACCTCGCTCGGCTAGTCCCAGCGCCGGCGCGGGCCCGGGTCAATGCCCCGGGTGCGTCGGCTCTCGACTGATGAAACGCAGTCCGACGCCAGGTTCGGTCGCGATCCATTGCGGCGCCGCAGCATCGTCGCCGAGCTTGTGCCGCAATTTGCCCACCAGGATGCGCAGGTAGTGGGTGTCGTGCTGGTGCGTGGGTCCCCAGAGTTCGCGCAGCAGTTGCGGTTGGGTGACGACGCGGCCGGCGTGCTGCATCAGCAGCGTCAGCAGTGCGTATTCCTTGCGCGTCAGTGCCACCGGTTCCTGTGCCAGGCGCACCTCGCGCCGCGCCAGGTCGACATGCAGGCGGCCGTCGTCGTACACCGGCTGGGTATCTGCCGGGGTGGCGTGCGAGCGCAACAGGGCACGCACGCGCGCCATCAGTTCCTGCACGCCAAAGGGCTTGGTCACGTAATCATTGGCCCCGGCATCGAGCGCGGCGACCTTCTCGGCTTCGCCTGCGCGCACCGTCAGCAGGATCACCGGCACCGTCGACCACTGGCGCAGCTCGCGCAGTACGTCGTGGCCATCGCGATCGGGCAGCCCCAGGTCGAGGATGACCAGGTCGGCGCCATGCGTGGCCAGCGCTTCCAGCCCGCCTTGTCCGGTCTCCGCGCTTTCCACCGCATAGCCCTGCGCGCGCAGGCTGATGCCGAGGAACTTGCGGATCTGCGGTTCGTCGTCGATGACGAGGACGCGGGCGGGCGGGGTGGCGGTGGTGGTGGTGTCGGTGGGCGTGGAGTCGCTCATGAGTGGTTGAAAGGTGGGCTGTCAGGGCTCCATCCGGGGAAGCGTAATCCGGATCGTCGTGCCGCGCCCATCCGGGCCGGGCAAGGCTTCGACGCTGCCACCGTGTGCCCCGATCATGCCCTGGCAGATGGCCAGCCCCAGGCCCGTGCCCTGGCGCCCACGGTCGCCGCGCTCCACGCTGTAGAACATGTCGAAGATGCGCTTGCGCTCGTCCTCGGGAATGCCCGGACCACGATCGCCCACATCGATGCGCAGCTGGTCGTCACCGGCGGTCTGCGCGCGGATGGAAATCGCCACGCCCGGCGGCGAGAACTTTGCCGCGTTCTCGAGCACGTTGAACAGCGCCTGCTCGACCAGGGCCGGGTGGACCCAGATCGGGCGCAGCCCGGGTTCGATCGAGATGTCGACGCTGGCCGCCGGCTCGTAGCGTTGCAGCCGGGTCACCGCCGAGCCGATGAGCTCGTCGACGCCGATCCAGTCGCGATTGAGGGTGAGGCCGCCGTGGCCGAGCCGGGTCATGTCGAGCAGGTTCTGGATGTAACGGTCGAGGCGTTCGCCTTCGATGCGGATCGTTTCCAGCAGGCTGTGCCGGTCCTGCGCGCTCATCGCTTCGGCGTAATGGTCCAGGCTGCTGGCCGACCCGATGATCGACGCCAGCGGCGAGCGCAGGTCGTGCGAGACCGACGAGAGCAGGGCCGAGCGCAGGCGTTCGGTCTCGTTGCTGATGCGTGCGTTTTCCAGGTCGGCGACCAGCCGCGTGCGCACCACGGCCTGGGAGATGTCCTCGGCCATGGCTTCGGCGAGGCGACGCTGCTCGATGCCCAGGCGGTGCAGCTGGGCGGGAAAGCGCAGGCCGACCACGCCGGTCTCGCGCTCGCCCAGGTCCAGTGGCAGGAACCACCAGTCCGAGCCGGCGAGGGTGTCGGTGTAGCGGCCGGAGGCCTGGCGTTGCTTCACGGCCCAGTCGGCGGCGGCACGGTCTTTGTCACCCAGCAATTCCGCATGCAGGCGCTGATCGCCGGCCTGCAGCACCACCTCGGCGTCGAGCGCACGCCGCAAGGCGTCGCGGCCGGCGCGCAGCACCTGGCCAAGGTCGGCCGCGGTCGCCAGTTGCCGGCCCAGCGTCTGCAGCTCGGTGGTCTGTGCATTGGTCGCGCGCAGCGCCACCACCTGCATGCGCAGTTTCGACGCAAGCCGGCCGGCGACCAGCGCAGCGATCAGGAACAGCACGACGGTGATTACGCCCTGGCTTGCGCTGATGCGCAATGTGTAACGCGGTTCGATGAAGAAGAAGTTGTAGGCCAGGAAGCACAGCACCGCGGCGATCACGGCCGCGGCCATGCGCGTGCGCGAGGCCACCAGCACGACGGCGACGATGAAAATCAGCGACAGGTCGTCCAACCCGATCCAGCGCTCTGCGACCCACGCGAGCGCGGTGGCGAGCGCCGCGGACGTTACCGCCAGGGCGGTATCGCTGCGCGTCAGGTAGCCGCCGGGCCGGCGCCAGGAGCGCCGTGCGCGCGCCCGTGCCTCGGGGGTGCTGACGATGGTCAGCTCGTAATGGGCGCCACGTTGGATCAGTTGCTGGGTCAGCGTGCGGTTGAACATGCGCGCCACCGGTCGCTCGCGGGTGCGGCCGAGCACGATCGTGCTGGCTCCCGAGCGCGATGCCTGGTCGAGCAGGGCGTCGACGATGCTGTTGCCGTGCACCACCAGCGCATCGCCGCCCAGGCGCCGGGCGAGGGCGAAGGCGCGGTCGAGTTCGAGCTGTTGCGCCTCGTCGGGGTGGCTTGCCAGCTGCACCGAAACCACGGTCCAGGGGGCGTCGCGGCGCTCGGCGATGCGGCGTGCGACCCGCACCAGGTATTCGGACTGGCCGCGGCCATCGATGGCCACCATCACGCCGCGCCGCAACGGCACGCCGGGCAGGCCGCGCGCGGTCTGCGCCTCGCGCAGGTCGCTGTCGACGCGATCGGCGGCGGTCTGCATCGCCAGCTCGCGCAGGGCGGTCAGGTTGCTGGGCGAGAAGAAGGCCTGCAGTGCATGCGCGGCCTGGTCGGGCACGTAGACCTTGCCCTGTTGCAGGCGTTCGATCAGTTCACGCGGCGGCAGGTCGACCAGGACGATGTCGCGCAAACGGTCGAACACGGCATCGGGCACGGTTTCGCTGACGCGTACGCCGGTGATCCGGTGGACGACGTCGTTGAGGCTTTCCAGGTGCTGGATGTTGATCGTGGTGAAGACGTCGATGCCGGCGTCGAGCAGTTCGATGACGTCCTGCCAGCGGCGTTCGTGGCGGCTGCCGGGCACGTTGCGATGGGCGAGTTCGTCGACCAGGGCCAGCTTGGGCTTGCGGGCGAGGAGGGCGTCGAGGTCGAGCTCCTCCATGCGCTTGCCCTGGTAGTCCAGGCGCTTGCGCGGCAGCACCTCCATGCCTTCCACCAGCGCGGCCGTCTCGGCGCGGCCGTGGGTCTCGACCAGGCCGATCACCACGTCGAGGCCGCGTCGCTGCAGTTCGCGTCCGCGGCTGAGCATGGTGTAGGTCTTGCCGACACCGGGTGCGGCGCCGAGGAAGATCGTCAGGCGCCCGGCGCCCTGGCGTTGCAGTTCGCCGATGAGTGCGTCTGCCTGGGCGCTTCTTGAGTCGGTCATGGCGGCTATTGTGCCTTTGTCGCCTGTGGCGGGTGCGTGCGGATCCGGGGTGGCAAATCCCTCTCCCGCATGCGCGGAAGGAGGGGCGGTCGTTGCCTGTTACTTCAGCGCGTCCAGCGCCAGGTTCAGTTGCAGCACATTGATTCGCGGCTCGCCCAGCACTCCGAACTGTGCCGCCTCGGTGTGGGCCGCGACGATCGCGGTGACGTCGGCCTCACTCAGGCTTCGCGCCTTGGCGACGCGAGCGACCTGCACCCGTGCGCCCACCGGCGAGAGGTGCGGATCCAGGCCGCCGCCGGACTGGGTGACCAGCTCACCGGGCACCTGCGCCGGCGAGATGCCCTCGCGCTTGGCCACTTCCCGGGTCAGTTCATCGATGCGCTTGCGCAGGTCCGGATTGCTGCGGGCCATGTTGCTGCCGGCGGCGGCCATCGGGTCGTAGCTGGCGGCCGAAGGACGTGGCTGGAAGTACCGCGCGTCGGCGAACGGCTGCGCCACCAGGGCAGAACCGCGCGCCTTGCCGTCGACCGTCACGATGCTGCCGGCGGCCTGGTGCGGGAACAGCAGGCCACCGATCGCCGAGCCGGCCAGCGAATACAGCAAGCCGAAGCCGACCAGGATCACCCCTGTGAATGCCAATGGGGCGCGCAGCGTGGTGCGATCTTCCAGAAGGGCCGCCTGGGCGGCCGGCGGAGTGCAAGAAACAGGAGTCACGGAAGCCATGTCAGAACCCCACTGCCACGAGGGCAAGATCGATGAGCTTGATGCCGGCGAACGGCAGCAGCACGCCGCCTACGCCGTACACCAGCATGTTCCGGCGCAGCAGCGACACGGCGCTGGCCGGTTTGAAGCGCACGCCGGCCAGGGCCAGCGGAATCAGCGCCGGGATGATGATCGCGTTGAAGATCAGCGCTGCCAGCACCGCATTGGTCGGGCTCGACAGGTGCATTACGTTGAGCGCGGCCATCTGCGGGATGGCGGCGGCGAACAGCGCCGGCAGGATCGCGAAGTACTTCGACACGTCGTTGGCCAGCGAGAACGTGGTCAGCGCACCGCGGGTGATCAGCTGCTGCTTGCCGACCTCGACCACCGCCAGCAGCTTGGCCGGATCCGAATCCAGGTCGACCATGTTGCCGGCTTCCTTGGCGGCCTGTGTGCCCGAGTTCATCGCCAGGCCGACATCCGCCTGGGCGAGCGCCGGCGCGTCATTGGTGCCATCGCCGACCATCGCCACCATGCGGCCACCGGCCTGCTCGGCGCGGATGCGGGCGAGCTTGTCTTCGGGCCTGGCTTCGGCGATGTAGTCGTCGACGCCGGCCTCTGCCGCAATCGCCGCGGCGGTGAGCGGGTTGTCGCCTGTAATCATCACCGTGCGCACGCCCATCGCGCGCAGTCGGGCGAATCGTTCCTTCACGCCGTGCTTGACCACGTCCGACAGCTCGATCACGCCCAGGATGTGACGGCCTTCGGCCACCACCAGCGGCGTTGCACCACCACGCGCGACCTGCTCGATCCGCGCAGCCAGCTCCGGCACGATCTGGCCGCCGAGCGCTTGCACATGCTTGCCGATCGAGTCGCCCGCACCCTTGCGGATCACTCGACCGTCCAGGTCGACGCCCGACATGCGCGTCTGCGCGGTGAATTGCACGTAATGGGCATTCTCCGGTTCCGGCACGGTGCTCTTGAGCTCGCGCGCCAGCCGCACGATCGACTTGCCTTCGGGCGTCGGGTCCGCCAGCGACGACAGCAGCGCCGCGTCGCGCAGCTGGTCCAGATCGACACCGGCGAGCGGATGGAACACCGTGGCCTGGCGGTCGCCGTGGGTGATGGTGCCGGTCTTGTCGAGCAACAGCACGTCGACGTCGCCAGCCACTTCCACCGCTTTGCCCGACTTCGCCAGCACGTTGGCCTGCAGTGCACGGTTCATGCCGGCGATGCCGATCGCGGGAAGCAGACCGCCAATCGTGGTCGGTATCAGGCACACCAGCAGCGCGATCAGCAGCAGCGGATCGAGCTTTGCGCCAACGAATCCTGCCAGTGCAGGCAGGGTCGCGACCACGATCAGGAAGGTCAGGGTCATCGCCGCCAGCAGCATGGTCAGGGCGATTTCGTTCGGCGTCTTCTGCCGGTTGGCGCCCTCGACCAACGCGATCATCCGGTCGAGGAAACTGTGGCCGGGTTCGGCGCTGACCTCGACCACGATTTCGTCGGACAGCACCTTGGTGCCGCCGATCACGCCCGAACGGTCGGTACCGGCTTCGCGCAGTACCGGGGCGGATTCGCCGGTGACAGCCGCTTCGTTGATGGTCGCCACGCCCAGCACGATCTCGCCGTCGGCGGGTACCAGCTCGCCGGCCGAAACGATCACACGGTCGCCCGGACGCAGGGTGGCGGCGGCCACGCGGCTTTCGCCGCCATGGCTGTCGAGGCGACGGGCGACCAGGTCGCGTCGCGCCGCACGCAGGGAGGCCGCCTGGCCACGACCACGCGCTTCGGCGACCGCTTCGGCGAAGTTGGCGAACAGTACCGTCACGAACAGGATCAGCGTCACCGCGATACCGAAGGCGAGGTTGCCCGGAACCGCTGCGGTGATGAGCGCGGACAGGATCGTGCCGAGCAGCACGATGGCCATGACCGGGCTCTTCAACGCCTGGCGAGGCGACAACTTGCGGAACGAATCGATCAACGACGTGCGCAACGCTGCGCCGTCGAGGCCCGCCACCGATTGGCGGCGGGCAGTACCCAGATGGGTTTGTGTAGTGTCAGTCACGTTCATTACCTCACGGGCCAGCCGGTGCAGCGCCGTACAGCGTCAGATGCTCGGCGATGGGGCCCATTACCAGGGCGGGCATGAATTGCAGGACGGTCAGGATCACGATGACCGCGACCAGGGTCAGGGCAAACGTCGGCGTCTCCACGTGCAGCGTGCCGCTGCTCTCCGGAGCCACGCGCTTCCTCGCCAGCAGGCCGGCGACGGCAAGCGGGATGATCAGCGCCGGGTACCGGCCCAGGGCGAGCACGACCGAACAGCTCAGGTTCCACCAGTAGGTGGCATCGCCCAGGCCTTCGAAGCCCGAACCGTTGTTGGCGAAGGCCGAGGTGTACTCGTAGAACACCTGGCTGATACCGTGGAAGCCGGGATTGGAGTTGGCGGTGATCGACGGGAACGCCAGCGTCACCGCGGTGAAGCCAAGCACGACCAGCGGCTGCAGCAGGATCAGCAAGGCCAGCAGGCGCACTTCAGGTGCCTCGATCTTGCGGCCGAACAGCTCCGGCGTTCGTCCGGTCATCAGGCCGGCGAGGAACACGCTCAGCAGCAGGTAGACGAGGAACTGCTGCAGGCCGCAGCCGATACCGCCCCAGATCGCGTTGATCAGCATGTCGACCAGGGTCACGCCACCGGTCAGCGGTGCCAGCGAGTCGTGCATGGCGTTGACGGAGCCGTTGCTGGTCTGTGTGGTTACCGCCGCCCACAGCGCCGAGGCGTCGGCACCGAAGCGTGTCTCCTTGCCTTCCATCAATGCAGCGTCGGACGTTGTGGACGAGTGACCCTCCGACCAGATCGCCAGGCTCGTCGATGCCACCGACATCAGCAGCATGCTGCCGAACACCATCGCGGTGAAGCGGCGACGTCCCACCAGCACGCCGACCATGAAGGTCACCGCAACCGGGATCAGGATGATCGCCAGCGTCTCCAGCAGGTTCGACAACGGCGTCGGATTCTCCAGCGGAACGGCGCTGTTGGGGCCATACCAGCCACCACCATTCGTGCCCAGCTGCTTGATCGCAACCATCGGCGAAATCGGACCGACCGGGATCTTCTGCTCCTTCATCTCGACGGACGCATCGACCGGCGTGATGCTGGGGCCGCCCTGCAGCGTCGACGGCACGCCTTGCCAGGTCAGCATCACCGACCAGAGCAGGCACAGCGGCAGCATGAAGCGCAGCGTGGCGCGGGTCACGTCGACCCAGTAGTTGCCGAGGTCGCGGTCTTCGCCTTCCTGTGCGGCATGGCTTTCGACGGCGGTCTTGCTGGCGACCCGTGCCATTTCCTGGCGGCCACCGAACAGGCCGCGCAACGTCGCGACGACGATCGCCAGGCCCATCATGGGCGTGGCCACCTGCAGGCCGACGATGCCGACCATCTGCGACAGATAGCTCAGCTGCGCCTGGCCGGAGTAGTGCTGCTGGTTGGTGTTGGTCAGGAACGACACCATCGTGTGCAGGGCGGTGTCCCAGCGCATGTTCGGGATGTCGTCCGGATTGAGCGGCAGCCAGGCTTGGGTCATGAACTGCACCCAGACCACCAGGCCGACGACCAGGTTGCTGATCGCAAACGCCTTGGCGTAACCGCGCCAGCTCATGCCGCGTTGCGGGTCGGTGCCCAGCGCCTTGTAGATCAGGCGCTCGACAGGGCCGGCCACGCGGTCGACCCAGGAGCGGTCACCGCGCATGACGCGGGCGAGGTAGTGTCCGAGCGGCCAGCCGAGGCCGATCGCAAGTACCAGTACAAGTAGTGTCTCGGTCATTGTTGTGCTGCCTTAGAAATCTTCGGGTCGAAGAACCACGTACAGCAGGTACGCGGCGGCGACGATCACCGCGACGCCGCATACAAGGGCAAGCCAGCCAGGCATGTCGTCTCTCCCAGTCAGAAGGAAGCCTGCAGGGCCGCTTCGATGCGGTTGCCTGCAAACGCTTCACCGAAGATGTCTTCGGCGTTGGAATCGGTGGCGTGGGCGGTCACGCGCAGCTCCAGCGGGGCCTTGACCGCCCACACCGCACTGAGCTGGCCGTGCAGGTAGCTGTCGGCGGCGGCGCTGTAGCCGTCGAGGTGGTAGTAGCCGACCGCGCCCTCAAGCCGGAACACGTCGTTGATCGGAAATCTGGCACCGACCTGCGTGTACAGGCCGTCCTCTTCACCGCCGAGTGCTTTGGGCGAGTAGCCCATCGACAGCCAGTAGTTGCTGGCGTAGGTCAGCGTGCCGTTGAGCTCGGTCCAGTTGAGGTCGACGGTGGTCGACGGGTACTGGTAACGCAGCAGGTTCACGTCCAGCGCCCACTTGTCCGACAGGGTGCCGCCCCAGCCGACGGTAAAGTCCAGCTCGCTGCTGGCATGGGGGTCGGGGGCGAATTCGACATTGGAGCCCCACACCGAACCGTAGAAGCCCGAATCGCTGGCCAGCTTGAAGCCGGCTTGGACGGCCGGATCGCCCTGGGTCTGGGTGGTGCCGCGCCAGACGTAGTCGGTGGTCAGCGCGGCATTGCCGGACACGGTCGCGGCGTGGGCCTGGCTGCCCATGGCAAGCAGGCCGATACCCGCGCAGGCAGCGAACAGCGACAGCACTGCCGCTTCGCGCACGCGGATGAAATGGGAGGACATTGCAGATACCCGATGAACGAACGAGGCCCGATTGGCCACGGCGTCATTGTTGGTATCGGAGCCGTAAAGCCGCTATTCCGAGGTCAGGGCAGCGGCGTAAATTCCGCGTAAAGATCGTGCGACGTCATCCCGACGCCGTCATCCCGCAACGCCGTCATTCCCGCTTGGGCGGGAATGGCGAGCATCGGCTCAGCCGAGCAACCTGCTCACGACGGCCGCCGGTTGCTTCATCCATGCGTAGTGATCCGCGCGAGTCCCCAGTGCTGCGGCGTCGAGCACATCAACCCGGGTCTGCGCGTGGCGCAGCTTCGACAGCAGGAAGCGCAGCGACGACTCCGGCCCCAGCCAGTCGCTGTCCATCGCGATTCCGTGCGCTTCGACCTCGATCGCCGCCATCGCCGCATCCAGGTCGATGTCCAGGCCGCTTGCAGCGTAGCGTCCGCTCAAGCCAGTGCGGCTCCAGTCGCGGACCAGGCCGCGGGCTTCCTGTCCACCGAATCCGATGCGACGACCGGGCAGGGCGCCATTGCGATCTGCCAGCCACGCCAGAAAGCGATAGACGAACGGCAGGAACCACTTCGTCCGCAGCGGGAACGCGCGCCAGTACGGCGCACCGCTGGCGACCAGCCACAGCCGCTGCGCCGTGGCAGGCGAGAGGCCAAGCCGGCAGCACGCCAGCTGCCCACCCAGGCTGTGGCCGCCAATGATGCGCACGACGTCCGGTGCATGCCGCGCAACCAGGACTTCGCTCGCGGGAATGTCGTTGCCCAGCAACTCGCGATACCCCCAGTCGCTGTCGGGACCGGCACGCAGGCTGCTCGATCCGCCGCCACGCCATTCGTGCAGGAACACGGCAATGCCGCGTGCTGCCAGCGCATCGGCGAACGGCAGGTAGTGCCTGGCTGCGACGCCGAGCGCCGGCAGCCAAAGCAGGCTTGCCTGCGGATTGGCGGGGATGCGCGCGAGCAATGTCCAGCGGTGGCCGTCTTCGGCCTGGACCTCGAGTTCGATCGGCTGCACGGCAACGGACTCATTCATTGGGAGCAGCGCCAAAATGATCGAGCACGAGGATGTCGCTGTTGCCGGGGCGGTAACCGCGCAGCAATGCCCGATGGACGTAGTCGGCGGCGGCCGTGCAACTCTCACTCAGGCTGCGGCCCAGGCACAGGTTGGCCGCCACTGCCGACGCCAGGGTGCAACCGGTGCCGTGGGCCTCCAGTTGCAGGCGCGGGTGGGCAATGGCGCGAACGCTGCCGTCGCTACCCGCAAACAGGTCGACCACGTCGCCTTCGCCCTGCAGGTGGCCGCCCTTGAGCAATACGCTGCGGGCACCGAGGGCACGCAGTTGCTCCATGGCGCCGTGCATCTCGTCGACGTCGGCAATGGGCTCGCCGATCAGCAATTCGGCCTCGGGCAGGTTGGGGGTGATCACCGATGCGAGCCGAATCAGGCGCGTGCGCAGCGCGTCGAGCGCGCTGGTTTCGAGCAGGCGCGCGCCGGAGGTCGACACCATCACCGGATCGAGCACGATGTGCGCCGGCCTGTAGTGCTCAAGGGCGTCGGCCACGGCGTCGATCACCGTGGCATTGGCCAGCATGCCGAGCTTCACCGCGCCGATGGTGAAGTCGTCGAAACACGCGTCGATCTGCGCGCGCAGGAAACCGACGTCGGGAACGTTCACTGCGGTCACGCCGCGCGTGTGCTGCGCGGTCAGTGCGGCGATCGCACTGAGCCCGTGCACGCGATGGGCGGCGAACGTCTTGAGATCGGCCTGGATGCCGGCGCCACCACCGGAGTCGGAGCCGGCGATGGTCAGGGCGCAGGAAGGTCGGGAGGCGGAGTTCATGCCGACAGTGTGCCTGCGCCCCCGTATGGGAAGCGATAGGGACTAGGTGGTTTCGGCAGTGGCTTCGCACCAGCAGGTGTAGGCAAGGTAGGCGAGGCCGGTGGTACCGGTGAGTGCTGCCGGCAGGTACAGGGCGTGATAGCCCCAGTGCGGAAACAGCGCCGATCCGACCACACCGCCCAGGACGAAGCTGCCGATGACCAGCAGGCACAGCCACAGGCGGCGCCAGTCCACGTCCAGGCCGCGCAGGCGATGGCCCAGGAACACGCCCAGGTCGGTGAACATGCCGGTCAGGTGCGAGGTGCGCACGAGCGCGCCGCTGAAGGTGGCCGTCACCGCGTTCTGCAGGCCGCAGGCCATCGCGGCCAGGCAAGCGCCCGCAGCGTGCTCGTCTTCGAACAGCGGAACGGCTCCGATCAGCAGCCCTGCCTCGACGAGCAGGGCCACGCCGTAGCACCGGCCGAGCCGCAGCGTCCTGTCCTGCACGATCGCGCCAGCGAGCATCGCGCCACCAACGAAGGACGCGATCGGCAGCAGCAGCTCCGAGGCGACGCCGCCCTGGCCTTTCGCCACGGCAACGCCGAGCAGGCTGGTCGTCCCGGTCAGGTGTGCCACCGCCTGCTGCTCGAAACCCAGGTAACCCACGGCGTTGACCATGCCCGCCACCATTGCCAGGCCAGCGGCACCCATCCAGCCCCAGGTGGGCAGTCTCGAAATCATCCGGAACGCTCCTTGCGTACGTTGCTCCATCTGCAGTACATCGCGGTGGCCGGAGTTGCCTCAGGACCACGATCGCTGCCAGGACGGGCAAGCTAGCAGCGTGCCGATGAACCATGCGTGTTCGGCAATACGAAGACGCATAAACCATTTCTTCCGGCGTGAGATTCGCCTGAAGACAGTGTCGCCGTGAAGCGCAAGGACGTGCGCAGGGCGGTGACCCTGCGCACGCCAAGGCAGGCGTTAGAGCACTTCGGACGCGTAGTCGGCCAGGCGTGACCGTTCGCCGCGACGCAGGGTGATGTGCGCGCTGTGGTCCCAGTTCTTGAACCGGTCGACGGCGTAGGTCAGGCCGGATGTGGTCTCGGTGAGGTATGGCGTGTCGATCTGCTCCACATTGCCCAGGCAGATGATCTTGGTGCCTGGGCCGGCGCGGGTGATCAGCGTCTTCATCTGCTTGGGCGTGAGGTTCTGCGCCTCGTCGAGGATCAGCCAGCGGTTGAGGAAGGTGCGGCCGCGCATGAAGTTGAGCGAGCGGATCTTGATGCGGCTGGCGAGCAGGTCGTTGGTCGCCGCGCGGCCCCAGCTGCCGCCGTCCTGGTTGTGGGTCAGCACTTCCAGGTTGTCGGTGAGCGCGCCCATCCACGGCGTCATCTTTTCCTCTTCGGTGCCGGGCAGGAAGCCGATGTCCTCGCCGACGCTGACCGTGGCGCGGGTCATGATGATCTCGCGGTAGCGCTGCTGGTCCATCGTCTGCGCCAGGCCCGCCGCCAGTGCCAGCAGCGTCTTGCCGGTGCCGGCGGTGCCAAGCAGGGTGACGAAGTCGATCTCCGGGTCCATCAGCGCATTCAACGCGAAGTTCTGTTCGCGGTTGCGCGCGATGATGCCCCACACCGCATGCTGGTTATGGCGGAAGTCGTCGACGATCTGCAGCACCACCTTGGTGTCGGTCAGGCGCGCGACCTTCAACTCCGACTCGTCGTCGCCGGGCAGGTACAGGAACTGGTTCGGATGCCAGAGGTCGTCGGCGTCGCTGTCCTTGTCGCGCGAGATCTCGTAGAAGGTGCGGCCCTTTTCGGTCCACGAGCGCAGGTCCTTGCCGTAGCGCTGCCAGAAGTCTTCCGGCAGGGCGTTGGCGCCGGTGTAGAGCAGGCTGAAGTCGTCGAGGGCGCGGTCGTTCTCGTAATCCTCCGACACGATGCCGGCGATCGACGCCTTGATGCGCAGGTTGATGTCCTTGGACACGAACACCACCGGCACGCCCGGGTCGCTCTCCTTCAGCGACAGGATCGAGCCGAGGATGTGGTTGTCAGGGATCACCGCGCCGAAGCGCTTGCCCGAATCGAAGTCGCGGGTCTGGAAGCGGAGCTTGCCGATGCTCTGCTCGCCACGCAGCTGCAGACCCTGTGGACGGCTGAGGGTAATGCCGGAGGAGATCTTGTCGGAACCTGCGGCCTGGATCAGCTCATTGAGGAAGCGGCTGACCTGGCGCGCATTGCGGCTGGCTTCGGAGGTGCCTTTCTTGGCGTTGTCGAGCTCCTCGATGACCTGCATCGGCAGGAAGACATCGTGTTCCTCGAACTTGAACAGCGCGGTCGGGTCGTGCATGAGCACATTGGTGTCGAGCACGTAGATCCGCTTGCTTCTGGTCATCGAATGCTCCGATGCGGGTTGAACATGGTGGTCGGCCGGGTGAATCGATACGTCGTGGAGCGGTGGAGCGTTGCGAACGTCGGACACGGCGACGCTGCCGTGGCCCGCGGGGCGGGACGGCAGCGTGGGTGGAAAGCGAAGGGGGTCACTGCGTTGCGGCAGCCTTGAGTGCGTCGAGTACGGCCTGGGCATGGCCGGGGACTTTCACCGGCCTCCATGACTGGGCGATGACGCCCCCGGAATCCTGGGTGAAATCAATGAGGAAGGTGCTGCGCTCGATGCCCAGCACCTTGCGCCCGTACATGTTCTTGAGCTTGATCACGCCGAAGGCGTTGCACAGCGTTTCGTCGGGATCGCTGACCAGGTCGAACGTGAATCCCTGCTTGGCGCAGAAGTTCTGGTGCGAACGGATCGAATCGCGCGAGACACCCAGCACGGTCGCGCCCAGCTTCTTGAAGCCGGGCAGCAGGGCGTTGAAGTCGATGCCTTCGGTGGTGCAGCCGGGTGTGCTGTCCTTCGGGTAGAAGTACAGCACCAGCCACTGGCCGGCGAAGTCTTTCAGATGCGTGGTCTGGCCGCTGGACAGCGCCAGGGGCAGTTCGGAGACGTCTTTCGCAATCCTGTCGCCGGTGTCGGGCATTTCGCCTTGTCGTTCCATGCTGCTTTGTCGTGACGCTACCACGGAATTCCTAGAACTTCATCGGGTCCATGATGGCGTCGAGATTGAGGTGGTCGCAGAACTCGAGGAAGTCGTCACGCAAGGCCGCGATGTGCATGCTGGAGGGCACGCCGATCGTGATCTGCGCCGAGAACATCTCCGCCCCCGTCTGCATGGCGCGGTAGCGCGAGCTGTGCAGGCTTTCGATGGTGATGCCCTGGCGGTCGAAGAAGTCGGCCAGCTGGAAGAGGATGCCGGCCTTGTCGGCCGCCACCACCTCGACCACGTACGGCAGCAGGTTGGACTGCACCTGTTTGGCACCGGTGCGGTACCACACGAGCTTGAGGCCTTCCTCGCGCTCCAGCCGCGTCAGCATGGCCTCCAGCTTGGCCACCGCGTCCCAGGAACCCACTGCCAGCACGGTCACGGAGACATCGCGGCCAACGGTGGCCAGGCGTGCATCGACCAGATTGCAGCCGGAATCGGCGATCCGGCGCGTCACCGACAACAGCGGCGTCTCCGGATGCGTCGTGTAGGCGTTGATCAGGAGGTGGTTTTCGTTCGGCGACGGCCGGGCAGCGGAATCGGTCAAGGCGGCGCCTGCTTGGGGAGCAACGTGCTCAGATACTGAATGGCGGCCCGTGAGCGGG
>DATDBI010000253.1:0-27903 GCA_036524915.1 Lysobacter sp.
GGGGATTGCTCCGCCCCTTAATCGGACATCCTTGTCCGATGCGGGGCGCGGGACATCCATGTCCCGCTGCGGAGCAATCCCCGCCCCGGCGAACGACGCTCCAGCGCTTCGTTGCCCGGTCTTCGTATGAAAGCAGCAAAAACCCGTGGTTTTGAAACCACCAGATCCCTTTCGCGGGCGTCCGGGACCGAGCTCACCGAGCAGCCGTGCGAATGAGTCGAGGGCACGGACACCGCCCCGTATACGAGCAACCCGAGTCCCACCCTTGCAGCCGCGTTGAGCGGTCAGCACATGAGCACGAACACGCGAAGTCAATGAAACAGTGGCAGCGTTGGCAAGGAGGGGGTGGGGTGTGTTCCGCGAACAATCACGGAGCGAAGCGGAGGTTCGCGGAGCACACCCCACCTCCTCCCCCCACTCACCCACGCGCGCAAAAAAAAACGGGCCCCAAAAGGCCCGTTCTTCTCCGAATCGCCCCGCTCCCAAAAGAGAGAGGAGCGAAACGACCTACTTCTTCAGACCGGCATCCTTGCGCAGGTCGTCGGCGCGGTCCGTCTTCTCCCAGGAGAACGCGGTGGCGGTGTGCTTCTTGCCGGCGCCGTCGACGTAGGTCACCTCGTGCGGCTTGCGGCCGAAGTGGCCGTAGGCTGCGGTTTCCTGGTAGACCGGATGGATCAGGTCGAGCATCTTGACGATGCCGTACGGACGCAGATCGAAGTGCTTGCGGATCAGCTTCTCGATCTTCTCGTCCGGAATCTTGCCCGTGCCGAAGGTGGTGACCGAGATCGAAGTCGGCTCGGCCACGCCGATCGCGTAGGAGACCTGCACCTCGCAACGGTCGGCCAGGCCGGCGGCAACGATGTTCTTGGCCACGTAACGCGCCGCGTAGGCAGCCGAACGGTCGACCTTCGACGGATCCTTGCCCGAGAACGCACCACCACCGTGGCGGGCCATGCCGCCGTAGCTGTCGACGATGATCTTGCGACCGGTCAGGCCGCAATCGCCGACCGGACCGCCGATCACGAAGATGCCGGTCGGATTGATGTGGATCTTGTTCTTCGGCAGCGACTCCAGCCACTTCTTCGGCAGCACCGGCTTGAGCACGTGCTCGTACACGCCTTCCACCAGGTCCTTCTGCTTGATGCCCGGATCATGCTGCGTCGACAGCACCACCGCATCGAGGCCGGCCACGTTGTGGTTGGCGTCGTAGCGCAGGGTGACCTGCGACTTCGCATCCGGACGCAGCCACGGCAGCGGCGAGTTCTTCTTCTTGCGGATCTTGGCCTGCTGCTCGACCAGACGGTGCGAGTAGTAGATCGGCGCCGGCATGAACTCCGGAGCTTCGTTGCAGGCGTAGCCGAACATCAGGCCCTGGTCGCCAGCGCCCTGTTCTTCCGGCTTCTTGCGGTCAACGCCGGCAGCGATGTCGGGCGACTGCTTGCCGAGCATGTTGATGATCGCGCAGGTGTGGCCGTCGAAGCCGACATCGGAATTGTTGTAGCCGATGTCGTTGATGACCTTGCGCGCGAGGGACTCGATGTCGACCCACGCGTTGGTGGTGACCTCGCCGGCGACGATCGCCGCGCCGGTCTTCACCATCGTCTCGCAGGCGACGCGGGCGCGCTTGTCCTGGGCCAGGATGGCGTCGAGGACGGCATCGGAGATCTGGTCGGCAATCTTGTCCGGGTGGCCTTCGGAAACGGATTCGGAGGTGAACAGGTAGCTGGACATCGAGGCTTTATCCCCGTATTCGGATGAAAGGATGGCCGCGCATGATACAGCCTTGGCCGGGTCGGCGCATTGTGCGTCATTCAGGTGTTGACTGACGGTTAATTCAGGCGGTCCGGGCCCTGTCACGGGACTGACCTGAATCCGCCATGCCGTTGTCGCCGCGGCGACGCAGGCTGCGCGGCGAGACGCCCCGTCGGGGCGAGCCGTGACGCCCGATGCCGCTTGAGCGCCGCCTCCAGGAACGATTCCCGCACTGGTTCGATGGCCGCCGCGCGTCCATCGCCCGGCCGCTGCTGCGCACGCTCGGGCGGTGGTCCCGGTTCGACCAGATCGAGGCCTTCCTCGAGGCCAACAATCACCTTCGCGACTTCGATTTCGTCAACGCCGGCCTGGACCATCTGCAGGTGCGCTACCTGGCGGACCCCGGCGAGGTGGCGTGCATTCCGGCCAGTGGGCGCCTGCTGATCGTCGCCAACCACCCCTCCGGGGCAATCGATGCGTTGGCACTGCTGGACGTGGTCGGGCGCGTGCGCCGTGACGTGAAGATCGTCGCCAACGACCTGCTCTCGGCGCTTGATCCGCTGTCGGGCCTGTTGCTGCCGGTACGAATCCTCGGCGGCCGGCCGAGCGCGCAGAGTCTGCAGGCGATCGACGATGCGCTCAGGGCCGAACAGTGCGTGATCGTCTTTCCCGCCGGCGAGGTGGCTCGGCTGGGCCTGAGGGGCGTCACCGACGGGCGCTGGCGGCGCGGTTTCCTGCGCTTTGCCCGGGCCAGCAATGCGCCGGTGCTGCCGGTGCGGATCGAGGCCCGCAACTCGGCCCTGTTCTATGGCGCGTCGGCGCTGTTCAAGCCGGTAGGCACCGCCCTGCTGGCACGGGAGATGTTCGCCCGGCGTGCGCACCGCATCGTGATGCGGATCGGCGCGGCGGTGACCCTGCCACCGGACGGAGATCCCGAACGCCTGTTGCGACAGGTCCGGCGCGAACTCTTCTCGTTGGGCACCCGGCGCGGCCGCAATCCCATCGAGATGGCCGCCGAGCTGGCCGCGCCGGGCCGCCCGGAACCGCTGATCGAGGCAGTGGAGCCGCGATTCGTGCGCGCCGGCATCGAGTCGATGACGCTGCTGGGGCGCACCCTCGACGGCAAGCAGATCCGGGTCGGGCGCCTGGTCGCCGGCTCGCCGCTGCTGCAGGAGATCGGCCGCCTGCGCGAAGTCACGTTCCGCGCCGTCGGCGAGGGCACCGGCCAGCGCCTGGACGTCGATCTCTACGACAGCTGGTACGAACACATCGTGCTGTGGGACGCCGCCGCCGCACGCATCGCCGGCGCCTACCGCGTCGCCCGTGGCGCCACCGTCCTGGCCGAGCGTGGCCTGTCCGGGCTCTACACGGCCTCGTTGTTCCGCTACGGCGACGACGCGATCCCGCGCATCGCCCAGGGCATGGAGCTGGGACGCAGCTTCGTCACACCTGACTACTGGGGCAGCCGCAGTATCGATTACCTGTGGCAGGGCATCGGCGCGTACCTGGTCCGCCATCGCAACGTGCGGTACCTGTTTGGCCCGGTGTCGATCAGTGCTGCGTTGCCCGAGCAGGCGCGCGAGCAGATCGTCGCCTACTACGCGCGCTATTACGGAAGTGGCCGGCCCGATGCTGTGTCGAGGCAGCCGTTTGCCTACCGCGCCGCGCCGCCGCAGTTCGATGCGGTCGACGCCGCCACCGCTTTCCGCGTGCTCAAGGCCAACCTCGACGCGCTCGGTGCGACCCTGCCGATGCTCTACAAGCAGTACACCGACCTGTGCGAACCGGGCGGTGCACGCTTCCTCGCGTTCGGCGTCGATCCGGCGTTCAGCGACGCGGTCGATGGCCTGATCGAAGTCGACCTGCACCGGTTGCGACCGAAAAAGCGCGAGCGCTACCTCGGCGGGCATGCGCCCGAAGCGAGCGACGCCGCCGAGCACGCCATCACGGAGACCGGCGGATGACACAGCAACCGACTGCGTTGCCTTTGCGCCGACGCGCGGTGTTCGTGTCCGATGTCCATCTGGGTTCCAAACACTGCCATGCCGCCGAGTTCGCCGATTTCCTGACCGGCCTGCGCTGCGACCGCCTGTACCTGGTGGGCGACATCGTCGATCTGTGGTGGATGGCCCAGCGCCGGCCAAGCTGGGGCGGCGCGCACAACCGCGTGATCGAAGCGCTGCATGCGCTGCGGCGTGCCGGCACCGAGCTGGTCTATGTGCCTGGCAACCACGACCGCCCGATCCGGCGCTTCTGCGGCCTCACCCTGCCGCGCATGACCGTGCGCCGGCGTGCGATCCACGTCACCGCCGATGGCCGCCGCCTGCTGGTCACGCACGGCGACGATTACGACGGCGTAACCCACTTCGGTGGCTTGCAGGAGCGCTTCGGTGACTGGCTGTATTACCGCATCCTGACCGGCAACCAGTGGCTGAACCGCGTGCGTCGCCACTTCGGCCGCCGCTACTGGTCCCTCTCGGAATTCCTCAAGCGTCGCAGCGGTGCTGCCGAACGCTACATCGAGCGCTTCGTCCAGGCCGGATTGGACGACGCGCGGCGACGCGGCCTCGACGGGGTGATTTGCGGCCACATCCACCGCGCCGCGCTGTTCGAGCGCGACGGGTTGCTCTACGCCAACGACGGTGACTGGGTGGAAAGCCTGACGGCCCTGGCCGAAGACCCCGACGGCACGCTGCGCCTGCTGTCGCACACCGGCGAGACTCTGGCCGAGTGTCTGCCGCCGATGCGCCTGCTGGCAGAACCGGGCCGCCCACGCGCCGCATAGGCGCGGACAGCGAAACGCGGCTGACCGCGCGCCGGCGCTTCGCGGGCGCTGCTAGCATCGCTGAATGGACTCACTGACCCAGATCGTTCTCGGCGCCGCCGTTGCCGCCGCCATCGCGCCCCCCGGGCATCGTCGCGCCGCATTGCTGGCAGGTGCAGCCCTGGGCACCTTGCCCGACCTCGACGTGCTGCCGGTCAACCTGCTGACCAGCGATCCGGTCGAGCGCATGACCTGGCACCGCAGCCTCAGTCATTCGCTGCTGGTGTTGCCCTTCATCGCCTGGGCGATCTGGGCCTGGTTCCGTGGTCGCGGCGGCCGCGTGGCGCAGTCGCCGCGGCGCTGGTTCTGGGCGATCACGCTGGCGCTGGTGACGCATCCGCTGCTCGACGCTTTCACTGTCTACGGCACCCAGCTGCTGTGGCCGTTGCCGTTCAGGCCGGTGATGTGGTCGAGCGTGTTCATCATCGATCCGCTTTACACGATCTGGTTGCTGCTCGCGTGCGTGATCGCCTGGTGCTGGCGCGAACGACGGCTGGTGCAGCCGGCATTGCTCGCGGGGCTGACGCTGAGCACGCTCTACCTGGGCGCATCGCTCTGGGCCAAGCACGAGGTCGAGCGTGAAGCCGAACGCGCGCTGGCCGCACACAACCTCGAGCACGCGCCGCGCTTCTCCGTGCCGATGCCCTTCAACATCCTGCTGTGGCGCGTGGTGGCGATGACCCCGGAAGGGTTCGTCGAAGGCGAGCGTTCGCTGGTGGCCGACCGTGGGCCAATGCACCTGCGCGAATACCCCTCAGACGTGCAGTCGCTTGCGCAGGTGTTCGACTATCCCAGCGTGCAACGCCTGAACTGGTTCAATCGCGGATTCATGAAGGCGCAGGAGCGGGACGGCGTGCTGGTGCTGTCGGATCTGCGCATGGGCTCGGAACCCGATTACAGCTTCCGCTTCGCAGTGGCCCGGCGCGAAGGCGATGCCTGGCATGAGATGGCGCCCGCGCAGCTGAAGTGGCCGTGGCAGGCCAGTCGCAGGCTCGGCGCGATGTGGGAAAGGATCTGGAATGCGCCCGTAAATGAGGGCGATGTCGCCGGGGCGAAGATGGAACGACCATCGGTCCGGGCGGCCGTTGGCGCCTCTGCGGACGGGCGCTGAGCAAACCACCAGGGCCGCGTGATGTTCACACGGCCCTTAAGTGGGTGATGACGTCATGGGTTGTCCACCTCGGGACGTGCCAGCCTTGAGCTCCCGCGAATCCGATCGCGGGAGAGACGCGTGAACTAGAGGGCGTCCTTGGTTTCGCGCTTGACCTGAACGATGTATTCGCGGCCCTGCTTGTCCGTGATCGCGACGGCCTGGCCATCCATCAGCTGCTCGTACCGCACCTCGCCGATTACGCCAACGAACTTCCGCAGGGCGCGGTCGTAGGTGTACGGATACTCGGCAAATGCAGTGCGGTTGCCGACAAGCATCTGGACCTTGCGCTCGCTCAGTCCGGTGGCCTGTGCCAGGTCGCCGATGGGGTCTTTGCTCTGCTCAGCCCACGCCGGCATCGATGCCGCTAGTGCCAGCGCGATAAACGCAATCTTGGCTTTCATGTGGTGCCTCCTGATCGGATCGAACCGGGGCGTTGCGGCGGGGTCCGCAGAAGGGGACGCCCCGGCATGGCGTAGATTCAACCAAAGGCGATGGCGATTGCATCGGCCATAGGGGCCTGTGACTTTCGACCTGCACCACTCGTCGCAATCACAACGGCGGCACAATTGTCACGCAACGCGCGTATGAAGCAGTCGATCCTGAGCGCGCGATCGTGCGCTCGTGATGTTGCGAGCGAGATCCGGATCTGCGCGCGTGATTGGTTTCATCCGAAATCGATGAACGCCACGTCAATAGACCGTCGCACGCGCCTGCACGAAGGCGTAGAAGAACACCGCGTTCGGGTCGTTCTGGACCAGGTGCATCTCGCGGCGCATGCCCTCGACGATATCGGGCGTGACGCGCTGCGCGGCCAGCATCTGGTCGGCCGCCGAAAGCAGCAGCTCTTCCCAGAACGCGATCATGGTCTTGCGCCGCGCCGGCTCGCGATTGTCGAAGTAGAACGTCTTCACCTCGGTGGAGACATCGCGAAAGCCACCGGCGAGGAGCAGATTGCCCAGCTTGGCGCCAACGAACGGATCGCCGCCGCTCTCGTACTGGAAATCGTTGAACGCCATCCAGTAGCGCCAGACGTTCGGTGAGTACGGGTCGAGCAGGAACGACGAGTTCATCACTTCGGTGATGTAGACCGGCGCACCCGGTGCCAGCACGCGCCGGACTTCATTGAGCACGCGCGCAGGCGAGGGGACGTGCTCAAGCACCCAGCACAGGAATGCGGCATCGAAGCTGCGCGGTTCGAAGGGCAGGTTGGTCGCATCGGCCAGGTGCAGGTCGTAGCGACCCGCCAGCCAGGGCATCGAACCGAGGTTGGCACGGGCGGCGCCAAGCTGGGCCTCGTTGAGGTCGACGCAGGTCGCATGCAGATCGGGAAAGCGTCGCAGCACGATCTCGGTCTGCGCGCCGACGCCACTGCCGACTTCGAGCAGCCGGCGCACGCCGCTGTAGTCGATGTCATGGAATATCGTCGACTCGGCCAGCCGCGCCTGCTTCATCAGGCGTGCCTGCTCGGTCTGCGAGAAGCCGTGCAGGTACGGAAACTCGGTGGCGCTGGAAGATTCGCTCATGTGACCTCCGTGGCGGAGCTCGTGCCGGTCGTCTGCGCGGCGTCACGCGGCGGCCGGGAGCTCCGGGGTGACGCCCGCGATCAGGGCGTCGAAATACTCGCCGGTCAGCCGCAACTGCGCCTGCGCGGTTTCGGCGCGGTTGACCACGGCGCGGAATGCCTGGTTTTCCGGACGATCCTTTGCATACCAGCCCAGGTGCTTGCGGGCAATGCGCACGCCGGAGACTTCGCCATAGAACTCGTGCAGGTGGCACAGGTGGCCGATGAGCACGTCGCGCACCTCGGCCAGGTCCGGCTCGGGCAGGTGTTCTCCGCAGGCCAGGTAGTGCGCGATCTCGCGGAAGATCCACGGCCGTCCCTGCGCGGCGCGTCCGATCAGCACCGCGTCGCAGCCGGTGCGTGCCAGCACTTCGGCGGCCTTGCGCGGTGAATCCACGTCACCGTTGGCGAACACCGGAATCGACAGCGCCGCTTTCACTTCCGCGATCGTCTCGTACTCGGCGATGCCGGTGTACTGCTGGTCACGGGTGCGGCCGTGCACGGCGAGCGCGGCGATGCCTGCGCTCTGCGCGACCTTGGCAATTGCCAGCGCATTGCGCTGGTCGGCGGCCCAGCCGGTACGGATCTTCAGTGTCACCGGCACGTCGACCGCCCTGACGACGGCATCGAGGATGCGCGCGACCAGCGCTTCGTCGCGCATCAGCGCCGAGCCGGCCCAGGCATTGCACACCTTCTTCGCCGGGCAGCCCATGTTGATGTCGATGATCTGCGCGCCGTGGTCGACGTTGTAGCGCGCCGCGTCGGCCATCACCTCCGGCACGGTGCCGGCGATCTGCACGCTGATCGGCGCCGGCTCACCGTCATGGTCCATGCGATGGCGCGATTTGGCGGTGTTCCAGAAGCGCGGGTCGGAGGTGGTCATTTCCGACACGCACAGGCCAGCGCCAAGGCGCTTGCTCAGCACCCGGAACGGTTTGTCGGTGACGCCGGCCATGGGCGCCAGGATGACCCTGGGCGCGATCTGGTAGGGGCCGATATGGAAGGACGTGTCCGCCATGGCCGGCATTGTAGCGGGGAGGGGCCTCAGCGATGCCCGCGCCGGCGCCGCCAGAACAGGAATCCGGTCACCAGCAGGAATGCCGGCAGCACCCCGACGACCGCGGTCGCCCACTTCATCATCACGCCACCGACCGCTCCGACGTGCAGCGGAAAGATCGCCTGGCTCATCCGGATGCCCAGCCCGTTGGCGGTCGCGTCCTGAACCTGCAGCACGCGCGCGCCGTCTGCCGTGACGGCAATGGTGCTGCGACCGACCGGATGCCATTCGCCGTCGGCGCGCGCGCGGAACGACACGACGCCATCGCCCGTCTTCGGCACCGAGACGCGGCTCAGCCGTCCGCCCGGCAGCGCCGTCCTGGCCTCGCCAAGCACACGCGGCCAGTCGACGGCGCCATTGCCCGCGCGCTTCGGCGCCTTGTCCGTGTGCCCGCCGAACATTCCCACCAGCACGGACTGGAATCCCTTCGAATACACCATGCCGACGCCGGTCAGCGTTGCCAGCAGCAGCAACGGAAACAGCACCGCGCCGCTGGTTCGGTGCCAGCTCAGCCAGCGCCGCACCGGCGGGCCGGAATGCATCTTCAGATGCGCCAGCAGCTGCCCACGCCGTGGCCACCACAGGTACAGGCCGGTCAGCAGCAGCGCCAGGGCGATCCAGCCGAACACGCCCAGCACTTCCTCGCCGGTCTCGCCGCCCAGCAGCTTGGTGTGCCATTCGTGCAGCCACATCAGGACATCGTCGTCCTGGCTGCGATAGAGCAGCAGGGCGCCGTCCTCCGGGGCGAAGTAGGCACGGTGGCCATCTTCGAAGAAGCCTTGCCACACCGGCAGGGCGTCATGCGGCAGGTCGAGCGAACGCAGTCCTTGCGGCTGCCAGTGCTCGACCAGCGCCGCCAGCACGCGGCCGTCGGCGACCGCCGCGTGTTGCGCGAGCTGGGGATGCTGCAGGCGCAACAGATCGTAGTGGAACACCAGCACGGTGCCGGTCAGCGCCACCAGTGCGAACACGAGGCCGACACTGAGGCCGACCCACAGGTGCAGCCACGACAACGTCGCCCGCAGTCGGCGCGAAGCCGACCGGGGAGGACGCAGTGGCGCGTGCACGCTCATCAGAACCGGTGCGCCCAGCCAACCGTCAGCACGCGGCCGCGGCCGGCGACATAGGTGTCGTTGCGCGGCGTGCTCTGTGAGTAGTAGGTAACGTACTGCTCGCCAAACAGGTTCTCGATGCCGACGTTGAGCTGGCCCAGCGGCAGCTGGAAGCGCGCCTGCAGGTCGACCGTGGTGTAGCCGTCGAACTGCGCGACCTCGACGCCGCGCAGGTCGAACTCGCGATCGAGCGACTGGCTTGCCTGGAGGCGGGTGGCGATGCCGGGCGTCCAGTCCTGGTCCCAGAACGCGGTGATGCGGTCCGGGCTGACATTGATGCCGGGAAGGTCGCTGTCGACGCGGTCGTCGCCATTGCTGTCGTAGCGCCCGTCGGTCTGCGCATAGCCCAGGCCCAGGCGGGTCGCTTCGCTGACCTGGTAGGCCACGTTGCCTTCGATGCCTTCGATCTGCGTGCGTTCGCGCACCACGTTATAGCTCTGGCTGGCCGGATCAAAGGCGAGGCGTGAGCCAAGATCGGAATCGGAGCGGTAGACGGCCAGGTGCGCGAGCCAGCGGCCGTCGTCGTAATCGACGCCGATCTCCTGGTTGTCGGCGATCACCGGCGACAGATCGACCAGCGTGTCGACGCGCTGCCCCGGCGCGCTGATGCCGCGCAGCACGCGCCCGATGTCGGCGACGCTGTAGCCCTCCGAGTACGAGGCATACACCTTCAGCGCGTCGGTGATTTCCCAGACGGCGCCGAAGTTGGGCAGCACTTCGCTGGTCGTCGGAGATCCGCCCTCGACGAACTGGCCGCCGTTGTTGCTCGGGATCGTGGTGAAGTCGTCGACCTTGAGCTTGCCGCGCTCGTAGCGCAGGCCGCCGCTGAGCATCACCCGGTCGGCCACCCACCACTCGGCCTGCACGAATGGCGACACCGATTCGTAGGTGGTCTGCGGCACCCAGTCGAGGCCGCTGACGACGAGCTCCTGGTGGGTCGTGTCGCGGGCCAGGTCCAGGCCGGTGGTGACGCGCAGGCGCAGGCCGAACAGGTCACCGCGCGACCAGCTGAACTTGCCGCCGAGTTTCTCGGAAACGTTCTGCGACTGGTCGAACCAGTGCAGGTCGCGGCCATCGCCCCAGAAGTTGCCCCAGTCGGTGCCGCCGTAGAGCGCCTCGAAATCGACCCAGTAGAGCTGGGCCTGGAAATAGCCGCCGGCCATCGCCTTGTCGGTGTAGTCGAGGTTCAGCGAGGTGGAGCGGTTGCGCGGGCCTTCGCCTTCCTTGTCGCCGCGCACCGAAGTGGCGAGCTGGCCGGTGGCGATGTTGCCGTTGACGGTGGCGTAGTCGTTGTTGCCCTGCAGTTCGTAGTGGTTGACGGTGAGCTGCAGGCGCTGCGCCTCGTTGAGGTTCCAGCCGGCCTTGGCGAACAGGTTCCAGGACTGCGCGTCCATCAGGTCGCCCTGGACGTCGTTGACGGCGATCGCATCGCCGTCGCCGTCGTAGTACAGGCCCTCGCTGGCGTACGACGCGCCGCCGACGAAGTCGAACGCGCCGCTGCGTGTGCCGAACACGTACGAACCGCGGTAGCCGGTGCTGTCGCTCTCGTGCGGGAGTGCGCTGCTGCCGGCGACGTTGACGTCCTGCCAGCTGTCGCCGTCCTGGCGCGGCGCACGCTTGGTGATGATGTTGATGATGCCGCCCGATGCGCCAAGGCCCTGCAGCGCGTTTGCGCCGTGGATGACCTCGATGCGCTCGATCATCGCCGGATCGATGGTGTGGCCGTCGCGTCCGCCTTCGCGCAGCGGCGTCGACTGCGGCACGCCGTCGACCAGGTACAGCGGCTTGCGGCCACGCAGGGTCTCCCCGCCGTTGGTCAGCTTCTGCCGCGAGGGCGAGAACGACGGGATCAGGTTCGCCAGCACCTGCGAGATGTCCTGGGTCAGCGCCAGCTGCTGCTGCAGCTGCTCCTGGTCGATCACGGTGATGGTGTTGGGCAGCGCGGCATCCGAGTCGGGGATGCGGCTGGTGCTGGCCGAGACGGTGACACGGTCGATGTCGACGGCACTGTCAGCGGGGGCGTCGTCCGCGTGGGCGACAGGTGCGGCGAGGGCAGCCAGCAAGGCGGTGGCGAGGAGGTGGCGACGAAGCATGGAGGGGGCCGGACTGCGAATTAGTCGCGTATGTTAATGCGAACCATTCGCGTTTTACAGGCCGAATCTGTCCGCTTGTCGCAGGGGCGGTTACGGGCGAGCAGGCAGGCGCCCGCCTAGACGCCGAATCGTGCTCGGATCTCCGCCTCGTGGGGCATGGCGGCGGCAGCGCCGGCCCGCTCGGTCGACAACCCCGCGTAGCGGTTGGCGAAATGCACGTGATCGGCGAACGCCGCATCGCCGCGGCGTGCCAGCGAGGCGGCGAGGGCGCCATTGAATGCGTCGCCCGCGCCGGTGGTGTCGACGGGCCGCACCGCTGCGGCGGCGACACGGTAGTACGTGCGTGAGTCGCTGCGAAGGTTCTGCTCGGCGTGCGAGACGAAGCAACCCGCGGCGCCCAGGGTGACCACAACCGTGCCGTGCCCCAGCAGGCGACGGCACAGCGCGTGCAGCGTGGGGTCGTCCTGCGCGGCCAGCGTCGCGGCGTCGACCTTCTGGCCGAGGTGGCGGTCCAACTGCGCGCAGAACTCGGTTTCGTTGGGAGTGATCACGTCGGCCAACGCCAGCAGTGATGCCGGCGCATGCGCATCGGCCGGGGCTGGGTTCAGTACCGTCGGCACGGCGCCCGCGCGCGCCACGGCGAATGCGGCTTCGACCGCCGCGACGGGTGACTCGAGCTGCGCCAGCACCACCTGTGCGGCGTGGATCGTGGAGGACTGCTGGCCGACGAATTCCGCGGACAGTTCGGCATTGGCGCCCGGGCCGATGACGATCGAGTTGCGCCCGGTCTCATCGACATAGATGCCCGCCGTGCCCGTGGGCGCATGGCTGGGCAGGTCGTGCAGGTCGATGTCGTCGGCCACCGCCAGCGCATGGGCAAGCTGGCCGCCAAGGTCGTCGCCGAGCGCACAGATGAAACTCGTCGCGGCGCCGGCGCGGGCCGCGGCAGTGGCCTGGTTGAAGCCCTTGCCGCCAGGCCCGGTGCGGTAGTGGCCGCTGAGGGTCTCGCCGGGACGCGGCAGCGTTGCCACCGTCCACACGTGGTCGACGTTGAACGAACCGATCACCACCACGCGCGCGCTGTCGCTCATGCGTGCGCCGGGCTCAGTTGAAGTAGGTCAGCACGCCGGCGATCGTCGCGGTCATGAAGGTCGCGATCGAACCGCCGAGCACCGCGCGCAGGCCCAAGCGTGCCAGGTCCTGGCGACGTTCCGGTGCGAGCCCGCCGATACCGCCGATCTGGATGGCGATCGAACTGAAGTTGGCGAAGCCGCACAGCGCGTAGGTCGCGATCAGTCGGCCCTGCTCGCTCAGCGTGACGCCGGCGACCTTGCCGTTGACGATGTCGGCCAGCTGCAGGTAGGCGACGAATTCGTTGATCACCACCTTCTGGCCGATCAGGCTGCCGACCACCGAGGCATCCGACCACGGCGTGCCGATCACCCAGGCCAACGGTGCCAGCACGTAGCCGAAGATCGTCGCCAGGTCGGTCGGCTTGCCGATCGCCGCAGCAATGCCGGTGACATCGCCCAGCCAGGTCAGCGGCCAGTTGATCAGCGCGATCAGGGCGATGAAGGCGAGCAGCATCGCGCCGATGTTCAGCGCCAGGCGCAGGCCGTCGCCGGCACCGGCCGCGGCCGCATCGATGATGTTGGCGGTGTTCTTCTCCACTTCCATCTTGACCGTGCCGCGGGTCAGCGGCTCGCCGGTCTCGGGCACCAGGATCTTGGCGATCACCAGCGTCGCCGGCGCGGCCATGATCGAGGCGGCCAGCAGATGCTTGGCGTAGAACGCCTGCTGCTCCGGGTCGCCGCCGCCGAGCATGCCGACATACGCGGCGAGCACGCCGCCGGCGATGTGGGCCATGCCGCCGATCATCATCGTGATCAGCTCCGACTCGGTCATCTTGGCGATGTACGGGCGCACCGTCAGCGGTGCTTCGGTCTGGCCGATGAAGACGCTGGCGCAGACGCTGGTGGTCTCCGCGCCCGACACGCGCATGACCTTGGTGATCGCCCAGGCCATCGCCCGCACCACCGCCTGCATCACGCCCAGGTGGTAGAGCACGCCCATGAGTGCGGCGAAGAAGATGATCGTCGGCAGCACCTGGAAGGCGAAGATGAAGCCATAGGTGGAAACGTCCATCAGGCTGCCGAAGATGAACTTCGAGCCTTCGCCGACGAAGCTGAGCACCTTGACGAAGCCGTGGCCGATGGCGTCGAACGCCTCGCGGCCACCCGGCATCAGCAGCACGACGGCGGCAAAGGCGATTTGCAGCGAGACACCGGTGATGACGAGTTTCCAGTCGACGCGGCGCCGGTTGGTGGAGAACAGCCATGCAATGCCGATCAACACCGACAGGCCAAACAGGCCAAAGGCCACGCGCGCAATTGCTTCCACTCACTTCTCCCCAGGCGACCGGCAGTCGGCAGCGCGTCGATTGTTGTTATAGGTCGGCCGCGGAGGCGGCGCGGCGTAGTTTACCCCGCCCGGGCCTGGCCCTAGCCGTCCCGCGCGACCACCTTGTTGCGCCCCTGGAGCTTGGCCTGCTGCAACCGGCTGTCGGCGCGCCGCAGCAGTCTGGACAGGTCCGAACCCTCGTGCGGGAACCCCGCCAGGCCGGCACTGAAGCTCAGCGGCATCGAGTCGGCGCCCCGCTCGGGTTCGAACGGACGCTCGCCCAGCGCCCGCCGGATCGCATCCACGCGCTCCCAGGCCGTGCCGATGGGCTTGCGCAGCAGCAGCACGAACTCCTCGCCGCCGATCCGGACCAGCCATTCCCCGGGCTCGGCCAGCTCGCGCAGCACCGCGACCACGTGGCGCAGGGCGCGGTCGCCGGCATGGTGGCCATGGGCGTCGTTGATGCGCTTGAAGTGGTCCAGGTCGATCAGCGCCAGGGTCAGGCTGTCGCCGTCGTGGCGGACGCTGTCGAACAGGCGCGGGACGCGGTGCAGCAGCCAGGTGCGGTTGGGCAGCCGGGTCAGGCCGTCGGTGCCCGACAGCTCGACCAGGCGCTGCATGCGGTAGACCACCATCGCCGTGATCAGGGTGAACATCATCAGCAGCACCAGGCGCTGGGCCTGGCTGCCCAAGGTCACCGAGCCGTAATCGCTGGACAGCAGCTGTTCGGGGGAGCTCGCGACGGCGAACACCACCAGTACCAGCAGGCCGTACTGGCCAATCGCCAGGGCGCCGGCGAACAGGGCGATGCGGCCATCGCTTCGCAGCGCCGTCAGCAGGATCGCCAGGATGTAGCCGCACCACACGATCAGGCTGTTGAGCCCGGCCGGAAGATGGTTGGCGGCCAGTGCGACCAGCACCAGCGTGGTCGCGGTGACGTCGAAGGCCGACGAGGCGAACGGCAGCCAGCGGAACAGGCGCCGGCGCCGCGCCAGCGACAGCCACAGCTGGGCGAAGAGGTTGACGAACAGTGCCCCGCCGAGCCCGATCAGGGTCTCGTTGATACCGCCGCCGCCGAGCGCATTGGCCAGCGGCAACAACAGCAGCATGGCGGCGATTGCCGCGCGCAGTCGCGCCACCAGCAGTTCGCCGCCGGCGCCGATCTCGAGCATGATTTCGTCCGGTCGCGCCAGCAGTGACGTGACGACCTCGCGGATCCTGCCGCCTGTTATGTGCACCGGTGACCCCCTTGATGCCCCCGCCGAGCATAGCGCGGCGCCCCATCGGATATGTAGGAGGTCGGCAAGCCGCTCAGCCGATCCCGCGCAGGGCTACCCAGGCGGCCAGTGCCAGGAACACCAGCGCGGCGACCGTGCGGGCGGTCTTCAGTGGCAGGCGATCGGCCAGTCGGCTGCCGAGCAGCACCACCGGCACGTTGGCCAGCAGCATGCCGAGCGTGGTCCCGACGACGACCTCCCAGAACGGGTGGTACCTGGCCGCCAGCAGCACGGTCGCGACCTGGGTCTTGTCGCCGATCTCGGCGAGGAAGAAGGCGATGGTGGTGGCAATGAACGCACCGCGGGCGGGCAGGGCGCTGTCTTCATCGTCGAGCTTGTCCGGTTTCAGCGTCCATATCGCGACCGCGAGGAAGCTGACGGCCACGACCCAGCGCAGCACGCCGGGGGTCAGCCATTGCGCGACCAGCGTGCCGAACCAGGCTGCGAGGGCGTGGTTGAGCACGGTGGCGACCAGGATGCCGGCAACGATCGGCCACGGCTTGCGGAAGCGCGCGGCGAGCAGCAATGCCAACAGCTGGGTCTTGTCACCGATTTCGGCGAGCGCGACGGTGCCGGTCGAGACGGCAGCGGTCATCAGGGGAAAGGTATCCATGGGGCTCCGGGGGTCGGGCTTCCGCGTGGACGCGAAAGGCAAACGCCACACGGCCCGACCCGGCATATGCCAGTTGCGCGCGTGACGCCTGCCTTCGGTCTTGCCCGTGGTCGCTCGCCGGCTGGTGCCGGCTGGCTGCCGCTCCTGCGCCATGGCCTGTGGGCCAAGTGTGTTGACGCAGGTCCCGGCGGGTCGTCGCAGTGACGGTGCCGGTGGGCTACTCCCCGGAGGAGGGATGGCGCGCATTGTACAGACTGCCACCGGCCGGGCACGTCGCTAGACTGAACGTCTTGTACGTGGCCCGGGGCAGCGGAAGGCCCAACCGGCCCGCGCCCGATCATCCAGGAGTGTCCCCCATGCAATACCGCCGCCTCGGTTCTTCCGGCCTGCAGTTGTCGGCCCTCTCCTTCGGTGCCTGGCTGACGTTCGGCTCGCAGATCGGCCGCTCGACCGCACGCGACCTGATCGCCGCGGCCTGGGACAACGGCATCAACTTCTTCGACAACGCCGAGGTCTACGCCAACGGCGAGGCGGAGAAAGTGATGGGCGACGTCATCGCCGACCTGCGCCTGCCTCGCGATGGCTTCTGCGTATCGAGCAAGGTGTTCTTCGGTTCCGCAAGCGAGGCGCGGCCGACCCAGAAGGGGCTGTCGCGCAAGCACGTCACCGATGCCTGCCACGCCGCGCTCAAGCGCCTGCGCGTGGATTATCTCGATCTCTTTTACTGCCACCGTCCCGACCCGGACACGCCGATCGAGGAAACCGCGCGCGCGATGGATGCGCTGGTGGGCCAGGGCAAGGTGCTGTACTGGGGCACATCGGAGTGGACCGCGGCGCAGATCCGCGAGGCGCACAAGATCGCCCGCGCCCAGCACCTGGTGGCGCCAACGATGGAGCAGCCGCAGTACAACCTGCTCCATCGCGAGCGCGTCGAACTCGAGTACGCGCCGCTCTACGCCGAGCTCGGCCTCGGCACCACGATCTGGTCGCCCCTGGCGTCGGGCCTGCTGACGGGCAAGTACAACGACGGTGTGCCGACGCAAGCGCGACTGGGCCGCGAGGGGCTGGGCTGGCTGCAGCGCAGCGTGCTGGGCAGTGAAGTCGATGGCCGGGTCGACCGGGCCCGACGCTTCGTCGACCTCGCCAGGGACCTGGGGGTGGCGCCTGCGCCGCTCGCGATCGCCTGGTGCCTGCGCAACCCGCACGTGTCGAGCGTTATTCTCGGCGCAAGCCGCCCGGAGCAGCTGTTGCAGAACCTGGAAGCGCTGGAGCTGGCCGAGCGGGTGCAGGAAGGGGACTGGCAGCGCGTGGAAGCCGCGGTGCGCTGAACGGACGGCCGGGCGAGACGGGTGTTGACGCGCTAATGAGAATCATTATCATCGAAGGCGTCACCCCGACCGAGCCACGAACATGTCTCTGCGCCAACCACTGCTGCAGCTGAAGCCACGTTCCGACCATGCCTTGCCGCCGATCGCGTCGCCGATTACCCCGTCGCTTGCACTCGCCGCGTCGGGCCTGACGCTGTCCACCTCGCTCGTCGAGAGCGACGACCTCCTGCGCGGCGGTCGTGAAGTCCTGATCCGCCACGGCGACGAGGTCTATCGCCTGCGCCACACGCGCAACGACAAGCTGATCCTGACCAAGTAATCACCCAGACCCACCGTCGGCGCGCCCGGGAAACCCGGACGCGTCGATCAGCCGCGTGCCGCCCTGGGGAGGGCGGCAACGCGAAGGCGGACTGCCAGGACGGCGGCCGCTCTCCACTCAACGTCTCTCTCCAGGGCCCGCAAGCTCGCCGCTCGAACGGCTGCCAGCACGCCTCGACCATCACTGCGAGTCCGTCCATGCATCCCGTTCCCAGTACCCTCGCCGTTGCCCTGATGCTGGCGCTGCCAGCCCATGCCCGTGCCGCCGACAACGCCGCTGCTTCCCCGGCAACCACCGGAGCGGCTGCGGCCGCCGGCGCCGCCACCGAGTTCGATCGCATCGTCGTCAGCGCCACCCGCACCGAGCGCGCGCTCGACGACGTGCCGTCGGTGGTCACCGCCATCGACCGCGAACAGATGGACCGCGCGCTGGTGCGCAACCTCAAGGACCTGTTCCGCTACGAGCCGGGTATTACCGTCACCACCGGCACCGGCCGCTTCGGTCTGGGCGACATCCGCATCCGCGGCCTGGGCGGCAGCCGCGTGCGCATCGAGACCGACGGCATCGCCGTTCCGGATGCGTTCTCGATCGGTTCGTTCTCCACCGCCAACCGCAACTTCGTCGACCTGGACACGCTCAAGCGCGTCGAAGTGGTGCGCGGTCCGGGCAGCGCGCTGTACGGCTCCGACGCACTTGGCGGCGTGGTCGCGTTTGAAACCAAGGACCCCTCCGATTACCTGGAGGAGGGCAAGGACGCCTACTTTGGATTCAAGCTCGGTTACGAAGGCGAGGACAACGGTCTGTCCGGCGCCGCAACCGCGGCCTTCGGCGGTGATCGCTGGTCGGGCCTCGTGTCGCTCAACCACCACCAGGGGCAGGAAACGGAGAACCTGGGCGAGGACCGCAGCGATGGCGCCAGCCGCACCGCTGCCAATCCGCAGGACTACGACGGCCGCAGCCTGCTGACCAAGCTGGTGTACGCGCCAAGCGGGAACCAGCGCTTCAAGCTCACCGTGGAAGGCAACGAGGACCAGGTCGATACCGACGTGCTGAGCGCGCGCGTGCTGGCAGCCGTGCCGCCCGGCGCGCCGCCGACAACCCCGCGCACGCGCACCTCTTCGCTGATCGGCGATGACAAGCAGACGCGTGCCCGGGTTTCGTTCTCGCATGAAGTCGACACGATCGACTCGGCGCTCGTCGATTCGCTGCAGTGGCAGGTCTACCGCCAGGACAGCGAAACCACGCAGCACACCGATGAACTGCGCGAAACCCTGTCCGGCAACCGCGTGATCAATCCGACCCTGCGCGAGCGCGAGTTCAACTTCGACCAGCGTCTGCTCGGTGTGGAGGCGGTGCTGCACAAGGACTTCACCAGCGGCAGCGTCGAGCACAGCCTGACCTACGGCTTCGAGTACGCCGATACCGAGTTCAGGCAGAAGCGCGACGGTCGCTCGACCAACCTGACCACCGGCGTGGTCACCAGCTCGATGCTGCCCGACGTGTTCCCGGTGCGCGATTTCCCCAACAGCACCACGATGTCGGCCGCACTGTACGTGCAGGATGAGATCTCCTTCGCCGACGGCGACTTCCGGCTGATCCCGGCCGTGCGCGTGGACCACTACACGCTCGACTCCGAGGTCGACGCGATCTACGCCGGCGACAATCCGGGGCTTGCGATTGTCGACCTCACCGAAACCAGCGTCTCGCCCAAGCTCGGCGCCGTCTGGCACTTCACCCCGGACTGGTCGCTCTTCGGCGGCTACCAGCACGGCTTCCGTGCGCCGCCGTTCAACGACGTGAACCTGGGCTTCACCAATCTCCAGTTCGGCTACACCGCCATTCCAAATCCAGACCTGAAGCCGGAAACCAGCGACGGCGTCGAGTTCGGTGTGCGCTTCTCCAACGAAGCCGTCTTCGCCGAGTTCACCACCTATTACAACCGCTACGACGACTTCATCGAATCACTGCGCGACACCGGCACCAACGAACAGGGGCTGATCGTCTTCCAGTCGCAGAACATCGCCAACGCCGAGATCTACGGCGCCGAGGCACGCGCGGGCATCGACCTGGGCGCGCTGTCGGAGGTGATGGCCGGCTGGTCGCTGCGCGGTTCGGCCGCGTGGTCGAAGGGCGAGGATCGCGACACCGGTATCCCGCTGGAATCGATCGACCCGCTGCGGGCGACGCTGGGCGTGGCGTACGACCGTGACACCTGGGGCGTGGAACTGGCCGGCCGCTTCGCCGGACGCGATGACGAACTGCCGGTGGCGGGCCGCTTCGAGACCCCGGGGTACGGGGTGTTCGATCTGCTGGGCCACTGGGCCTTCGCGCCGGGCGCGGAGTTCAACGCCGGCGTGTTCAACCTCGCCGACCGCAAGTACTGGGAGACCGGCACGATCGCCAGCCTGCAGGCGGCGGCCAGTCCCGTACTCGACCGCTACACCAGCTCCGGCCGCAACGTCGGCGTCAGCCTGAGCGTGCGCTGGTGATGCAACCGGCCCTCCCCGCCAACCCTTTACATCGTGCCCAAGAGCCAGCCATGAACATTCGCCCGCAACTGCTCCTGCTTTCCCTGCTCACTGTCGCGTCGATGCAGGCCATCGCCGCACCGGCAGCGTCCGACACCGCGCGCGATCGCGCCTCGATCCTGGCGATGAAGGGCGAGTACATCGTCGACTTCGCCTTCGACGAGACCGTGCTGCTGCAGGCGGGCTACGAGCGCCATCCGGCCATGCGCAGTGGCGGCAACGAAGTGGTGATCGTGGTCGAGGACACGCCGACCAAGGTTGTGCTGCAGCACATCCTGGTCGACGAGAAGAGCGGCCACGTGACCAAGCACTGGCGCCAGGACTGGACCTATGAGGCCGCCACCCGCTTCGAGTTCAGCGCCGACCAGACCTGGCAGGTGCGGCCGGTGGCCGCCGAGCTGACGCGCGGTGCCTGGACCCAGTGCGTCTACGAAGTCAGCGACGCGCCGCGCTACTGCGGCACCGGCGCATGGACGTACGACAACGGTGTGGCGACCTGGACCAGTGACCTGAGCTGGCGTCCGCTGCCGCGTCGCGAGTACACCAAGCGCAGCGACTACAACGCCATCAGTGCGATCAACCGCCACACGCTTACGCCGAACGGCTGGACGCACGAACAGTTCAACACCAAGGTGCTGCGCAAGCCCGATGGCAGCCAGGTCGAACTGGCCCGCGAGTTCGGCTTCAACGATTACCAGAAGACCACGGACATCGACTTCGCCCCGGCCTACAAGTACTGGGACGCGACCAACGGCTACTGGGCGAGGGTGCGCGCGCGCTGGGACGGGTTCCTCGGCAAGGCGCCGGGCGCGCACCTGAAGACGAAGATCGACGGCATGGCCATGATCATGCCGCTGTTCGAGCAGGCCTCGCAGCTGGAGGAAGGCAAGAAGGTGAGCGACGGCAAGATCGATGCGGTGTTCAGGAAGTGGGTCGAGCCGGCCCAGCTCTGAAGCGGCATCGCGCTCCAATGGAAGACGGCGCCCTGGGGCGCCGTCTTTTGTTTCACAGCAGCACCGAGAACGTCGGCGGCGCCGGTGGTGCGGGTGCCACCGGAGGCGCAGGCGGCGCGGGTATCTCCAGCGCCTGCGGCGGTGCCGGTGGTGCCGGCGCCTTCGGCGCAGCCGGTGCCTTCGGCGGAGCGGGCGGGGCAGGCGGTGCCGGCGGCACCGGCGGCAGCCGCAGCATCGCGGTCCTGGGCACCGTGATCTGCGCCGTGGCGCTCTTGCGGTCGCGCAGGTAGGTCACCCCGACCTTGCTGTCGGCAGGCTTGTCGCGCAGCGCCATCATCGCTTCGCGCGGCGACTTCACTTCCTTGCCGTCGATGCGCTGGATCACATCACCGGCCTGCAGGCCGGCCAGCTCCGGACCGGTGCTCACCACCAGCACGCCACGGTCCGTGCCGAAGTAGCGACCCAGCTGGCCGTCGACGGTGGCCAGGTTCAGGCCGCTCCAGCGGAAGGCCTCGGCCAGCATCGGCAGGTTGCAGTCCTCATCCTTGCAATCGCCCATCGGGCCCATCCGCACGATCTCGGTGCGCACCTGCGGCGATACCAGCGGGGAAGGCATCGGGCGGCCGCGGCCGCCCTTGCCATCGGGTGTCCACATCAGCGGGCCGTCCACGTCGCCACGGCCTGCGAACACGCCGTTGCCGTCGCGCATCATCCACACGCGCTCGCCGATCTGCGGCGTCACCTTCGCCGATGCGACGTTGCCTTCGCGCTCATAGCCCAGCGTCACCGCCGACTCGGTGTCGAGATCGCGCAACTGGACGCGTGCCGCGGCCAGCCGCTGCTCGCTGTCCTTGCCTGCGATCGCTTTGCCATTGACGCTGGTCAGCAGGTCGCCACTGCGCAGGCCTGCCTTGGCTGCGGCACTGTCGGGCGTCACCGCCGCGATGCGCACACCGGACTTCGCCTCCGGCGCCAGCACCACGCCAATGACCGGGCGCTGCTCGAACCGACGGTCGTAGGCCATCTGCCTGGCCATGTCGGACTCGCCCGAGAGCTCGGCCACGCGCCTGGCGGCGTTCCGGAGATCTTCGCGTGCCGCCGCCAGCTCGCGTGCCTTGTCGGCATCGGCGGCGGGCGTGGCCGTCTGTGCGGCGGCGACGAACGCGAACAGCAGTCCGATCGATGCCGCCAGCAAGGTGGGTTTGGACAGCCCCCCGCGCGTGCGCTGCGTGCACTTGCCGGACCTGGGTGTTGCGGAATGGATGTACGACGTCATGGTCATGGGTCCTGCAATGGTTGGGAAGGTCAGTCGACGCTGACCAGGGCACCGTCGTAGCGCTCGCCACGAGTGACGAGCAAGCGCTGTGTGGTTTCTACGCCGGCCAGCTCGCGCATGGCCTGGACGCGTTGCTGCCACAGGCCGGCGCGCTCCGCGTCGGCCAGGCCCGGCTGGGACAGCGAGGCATCGATACGGCCGATGCGCTCGTCCAGCTCGACGCCCAGTGCCGCGCCGCTGGCGGAGGAAACGCGTTCGTCGCGGGCGAGGGCGACGAGTGCTTCCAGCTGCGCCGATTGCGCCTGCAGCGACTGGATCGCGACGGCGCTGTCGGCAATGCCGGTGGCGGAAGGATCGGCCGCCGTACCCGTCGCGGCGGACGAGGGGTCGGACGGCGTAGCGTCGATGTTGGCCACGCGGGTAGCGCTGTCGCTGCGCGCGGGCAGGGGCGTGGCCACCGGTGCCGGCTTGCGCGTCGGCGTTCCGACCGGCTTGCGTCGCGCCGCCGTTCGCTCGCCCGGCTGCGCCGATGCGATGGCTGCCTGGGCGACGCTCGATCGCGGCGAAGTCACTGCAGGTGGTGCGTCGGTCGTCGATGCCGCACGCACCGCGACATCGGCCACGCGCGGCGAGTCGGCCTGCGTGGGTGCTTCGTCCTGGCCCAGGAACGGAACCAGCGCCACGGCCGATACCGCTGCAGCGGTCGCGAGCCACAACGGCCAGCGTGTGCGCCGAGGCGAGGGACGCGCTTGTACGCGCGGAACCGGATGGGCCGCAGCGTCATCGAGCGCGCGGGTGAGGCGCTGCCATCCATCATTGCCGGACGACTCCAGCGGCAGGGCGGCGAATGCCTCATTCCAGTCGCGAGGCGCCGGGATCCGGGGGCGGTCGGTATCAGGCATGTGCCTTCTCCTGGTTCATTCCACTTTGATCGGGTTCGAGCAGCTCACGCAGGCGACGTCCGCCGCGAGCGAGCTGCGATTTCGAGAAGCTCGGCGTGCGCTGCATCAGTGCCGCGATCTCCTCGTGGGTGTAGCCCTCGGCGTGATACAGCCACAGCACGCTGCGGGTGGTGGTTGGCAACAGGGCAAGGGCGCGACCCAGTGCCGCCGCATCGGCGGCCGCGCTCGGCAGCGGGCCCGGGTCCATGACCAGGTCGTCGCCGTCCAACGGCACGTCATGGATGTGGCGGCGCCGGCTGCGCAGGCGCATCAGTGCCTCGTTGACCGCGATCTGCCGAAGCCAGCCCCAGAACGGACTGCCATTGCCGCGGAACTCGCCGAGCTTTCCGTAGACCTTGAGCATCGTTTCCTGCAGCACTTCGGCCGCCTCGTCGCGATCGCCGGCATGGGCGCCGCCGAGGATGCGCAGCGCCAGGTTGAACACCGGCCGTTCGAACCAGCGGTAGATCTGTTCGAACGCCGGGCGGTCGCCCGCCCGCGCCCGCGCCAGCAGCGCATCGGGAACGTCGATGGCGAAACTGCTGCGCGGGGCCGTCGCCGGGGGCGAAGGGGCGGTGGCTGTGGCGCTGGCAGGGATCGGGTTCAGTGGCATGTCACTGGTCTGGATGCGGCTACCGGCCAAACCGTCGCAGGCGGCTGGCGCCTGGCCTTGGCCTGCAGGCTCTGGGCCTATACTCGGCCCATCGACAGGGAGGGGAAAGCATGGGATCGATTCTGGCCTTGGTGTTGTTGCTGGCGGGCGTGGTGGTGCTGTTCAAGACCGTGCGGATGGTGCCGCAGGGGTACGAATGGACGGTCGAGCGTTTCGGCAAGTACACCCACACGATGGATCCCGGCCTGCACTTCCTGATCCCGATCGTCTACGGCGTCGGCCGCAAGATAAACATGATGGAACAGGTGATGGACGTCCCCAGCCAGGACGTGATCACCAAGGACAACGCCGTCGTGAAGGTCGATGGCGTGGTCTATTTCCAGGTGCTCGATGCGGCCAAGGCGGCCTATGAAGTGGCCACGCTCGAAATCGCCATCCTCAACCTGGTGATGACCAACATCCGCACCGCGATCGGTTCGATGGACCTGGACGAATCGCTGTCCAAGCGCGACGAGATCAACACCAAGGTGCTGGTGGCAGTTGACGCGGCAACCCATCCGTGGGGCCTGAAGGTCAACCGCATCGAGCTCAAGGACATCCAGCCGCCGCGCGACCTCGTCGATTCGATGGCACGGCAGATGAAGGCCGAGCGCGAGAAGCGCGCCAACATCCTCGAGGCCGAGGGTTTCCGCCAGGCCGCGATCCTCAAGGCCGAGGGCGAGAAGCAATCGGTGATCCTGGAGGCGGAGGGCAACAAGGAAGCGGCGTTCCGCGAAGCCGAGGCGCGCGAGCGCCTGGCCCAGGCCGAAGCCAAGGCGACCGAGCTGGTTTCCACCGCGATCGCGCAGGGCAGCGTGCAGGCGATCAACTACTTCGTCGCGCAGAAGTACATCGAGGCCTTCAAGGCGCTGGCGGAGGCGCCAAACCAGAAGTTCGTGATGATGCCGATGGAGTCGGCAGGCGTGATCGGCTCGCTGGCCGGCATCGCCGAACTCGCCAAGGAGGCGTTCGATCGCCCGCAACTGCGCAGCCCGGCGGTGCCGCCGCCGCCGCGCGCGGGAGGCTGATCGCCATGCAGTGGGGAATGTCCTTGAACTGGCATGTATTCACCTGGGCCGTCGTGGCGCTGCTGCTGTTCGCGGCCGAAGCCCTGGCGCCGGGCGCTTTCATGCTGTGGCTGGGCCTGGCCGCCGCGGTGGTGTTCGCGATGGTGCTGCTGGTGCCGGACATGCCGGTGCTGGCGCAGGTCGCGGCGTTCGTCGTGCTCAGCTTCGCGTCCATCCAGGTCTACCGTGCCTGGTTCCGCGGCCGCGAGCGCAACAGCGACCAGCCCACGCTCAATCGGCGCGCGGAAACGCTGGTCGGTCGCGTGGTGCCGCTCGAGCAGAGCATCGTCAACGGTCGCGGTCGCGTGCAGATTGCCGACGCGTACTGGGAAGTGACCGGACCCGACCTGCCCGCAGGCGCCGCCGTCCGCATCGTCGCCAGCCGCGGCATGAGCCTGCAGGTCGAGCCAGCGGGCTGAACGCCGACATGCGTCGATTGTCACTGCTCGCGATGTCGTGCATCACTGCAGCAGCGATCGCCGCGTCGGTGTCGGCGGCCGAGCCGGGCCTGATCGGCTCGATCGTGCCGCCTTATCCCGACGGCCTGAAGTCGAACACGGGCAGTTGCGTCGGTTCCGGCAGCGAGCCCGGCCAGGTATGCGCGCGCAGCATCGCCACCCTCGACGATGCCGATGACCGCACGCTGAAACTGCTTGCCGCGCAGTTCGTCGACCGCGTCGGCGACGAGCCGCGCTGGCGCATCACCGATGCGGTGCCCTATCCGATCCTGCGCCGGGACGAGCTGGTGGTGATTGCCACCTGCCAGCGCGATGGCGTCGACGATGCCGGCCTTGTCGCGATCGTCGATACCGGCACGGCGCATGCGGCCGAGCTGGAGATGTTGCCGGCCACGCGCTGGGCGATGCGCCTGGACCGCGCCACGGGCAAGTTCCTGCGGGTCGCCCCGAGCCGGGTGCGCTGCTACAACGAAGGCTCGACCGAGTAGACGCCGCGGGAGGGGCTCACGGCCCTGCCACCATCCTCCACAGCATGGTCTGCAGGCACGCGGCGGCAGTGTGATAATTGGCGGCTCGCCCCCAGACAGACCCCCGCGCCATGACCCAGAAGACGATCCTCAACGACACCCACCGCGCCCTCGGCGCCAAGATGGTCGACTTCGGCGGCTGGGACATGCCGATCCATTACGGGTCGCAGATCGAGGAGCACAACCTGGTGCGCAGTGACGCCGGCATGTTCGACGTCAGCCACATGACCGTGGTCGATCTGAATGGCGCCCGCGTGCGCGAGTTCCTGCGCCGCCTGGTCGCCAACTCCGTCGACAAGCTCAAGGTCCCGGGCAAGGCGCTGTACACCTGCATGCTCAATCCGCAGGGCGGCGTCATCGACGACCTGATCATCTATTTCCGAGCCGAAGACTTCTTCCGCCTGGTGGTCAATGCCGCCACGCGTGACAAGGACCTGGCATGGATCACCGAACAGGCCAAGGCGTTCGACGTGAAGGTCAGCGAGCGTCCCGAGTTCGGCATGATCGCCGTGCAGGGCCCGACCGCGCGCGAGAAGGTGCTCGGCCTGCTGCGCGAGGAAGACCGCGCCGCCGTCGCCAAGCTCGGCAAGTTCGCCGCCGCGCAGGCACGCACGCAGGGTGGCACCGACGTGTTCGTCGCCCGCACCGGCTACACCGGCGAAGACGGTTTCGAGGTCGTGGTGCCGGAAGCGCAGACGGTCGCGTTTTGGAATGAACTGCTCGCCGCAGGCGTGAAGCCGGCCGGCCTGGGTGCGCGCGACACGCTGCGCCTGGAAGCCGGCATGAACCTCTACGGCCAGGACATGGACGACGACGTATCGCCGTACGAGGCCGCGCTGGCCTGGACCGTCGCACTCGACGAAGGCCGCGACTTCATCGGCCGCAACGTGCTCGAAGCGCAGAAGGCCGCCGGCGCGCCGCGCCAGATGATCGGCCTGGTGATGGACGAGAAGGGCGTGCTGCGCCACGGCCAGAAGGTGCTGACCAGCCACGGCGAGGGCGAGATCCTCTCGGGCACGTTCTCGCCGACGCTGGGCAAGGCGATCGCGTTCGCCCGCGTGCCGGCCGGCGACATTCCGCTGGGCACCGCAGGCAACGTCCGCGTCGACATCCGCGGCAAGGAAGTGCCGGTGCGCGTGGTCAAGTTCCCGTTCGTGCGCGATGGCAAGGCGCAGGACGGCGTGCTCGGCTGAGCAGCCGGGAGGCTGAGTCGATGAGCGCCACCATTACCTACTACTACAGCCTCATCTCGCCGTATGCCTGGTTCGGGCATGCGGCGATCCGCCGGCTGGCGCGGGAAACCGGTGCCACGCTGGTGCACCGGCCGATCCGGATATTCGAACTGTTCGACGCCAACGGCGGCCTGCCGTTGGGCAAGCGCACACCGGCGCGGCAGCGCTACCGCCTGGTCGAACTGCAGCGCTGGCGCGCCCGCCGCGGTTTGCCGCTGAACCTGCAACCAAAGTTCTGGCCGGTCGACATCGCCCTGGCAGACCGCTGCGCGATTGCGCTGGTGGAAGCCGGGCACGATCCCGCCGACTACGCCGATGCTGCTTTCCGCGCGCTGTGGGCGGAGGATCAGGATCTGGCCGATCCGCAGGTGATCGAGCGGCTTCTGGGTGCGCAGGGCTTCAACGCCGGGCAGGTGATGGCGCAGGCGGCACAGGGCGCCGTCGACGCCATCTATGCGCGCAACACCGCCGACGCGATCGCCGCCGACCTGCCAGGCCTGCCCGGCTACGTGCTCAATGGCGAACCGTTCTGGGGGCAGGACCGCATCGACGACCTGCGCGAGGCGGTGACCAGCGGGCGGTCGCCCTACCTGGTTGGTACGGCATGATTCTGGCCGGGGCGATCCGTTCGTCTTCCGGCTCTCGCATGTTCCTTCGGCGTCGGTAAACTAGGCGCCGTCCCCAAGCAGCCCCCGTAGAGTTCGAGGCCAGTCATGAGTGAAATTCCCGGCGATCTGAAGTTCATGAAGTCCCACGAGTGGGCACGCGTCGAAGGTGACG
>DATDBI010000254.1:0-1234 GCA_036524915.1 Lysobacter sp.
TCGAGCCAGTTTGGGCCTTCCAGCGAATTATAGCGACGCTGTGCGGGCGCTTCGGTAAACTCCCGCATTCCCCATATCGGCCCGAACAGGCAAGGATTCAAGGCATGACGGTGGTCAGCGTCGAACACGCGCTCGCGGGCAGGATCCCGGCCGGCGGCGAAGTCACGGTCCGTGGCTGGGTGCGCACCCGCCGCGACTCCAAGGCCGGGCTCAGCTTCGTCAACGTCAGCGACGGTTCCTGCTTCGCCCCGATCCAGGTGGTGGCCCCGGCCGCCCTCGCCAACTACGAATCCGAGGTCAAGCGCCTCACCGCCGGCTGCTCGGTGATCGCCACGGGCACCCTGGTGGCCTCCCAGGGCCAGGGCCAGAGCTTCGAGATCCAGGCCAGTTCGCTGGAAGTGGTCGGCTGGGTCGAAGACCCGGAGACCTACCCGATCCAGCCCAAGGCGCACTCGCTGGAGTTCCTGCGCGAAGTCGCCCACCTGCGCCCGCGCACCAACCTGTTCGGCGCGGTCACGCGCATCCGTGACTGCCTGGCCAAGGCGGTGCACCGCTACTTCCACGAGAACGGCTTCTACTGGATCAGCACGCCGATCGTGACCACCTCCGACGCCGAGGGCGCCGGGCAGATGTTCCGCGTTTCCACGCTGGATGTGGCCAACCTGCCGCGCGACGACAAGGGCGAGGTCGATTTCAGCCGCGACTTCTTCGGCAAGGAAACCTTCCTGACCGTGTCGGGCCAGCTCAATGTCGAGGCCTACGCGCTGGCGCTGAGCAAGGTCTACACCTTCGGCCCGACCTTCCGCGCCGAGAACAGCAACACCACCCGCCACCTGGCCGAGTTCTGGATGGTCGAGCCGGAGATCGCCTTCGCCGACCTGGCCGAGGACGCACGTGTCGCCGAGGAATTCCTCAAGTACCTGTTCCGCGCTGTGCTCAACGAGCGTGGCGACGACCTGGCCTTCATCGCCGAGCGCGTGCAGGCCGACGCGATCACGCGCCTGGAAGCCTTCGTCAACGCACCGTTCGAGCGCATCGAGTACACCGATGCGATCACCCTGCTGCAGAAGTCGGGCAAGAAGTTCGACTTCCCGGTCGAATGGGGCCTGGACCTGCAGACCGAGCACGAGCGCTGGCTGACCGAGGAACACGTCGGCCGCCCGGTGGTGGTGACCAACTACCCCGAGCACATCAAGGCCTTCTACATGCGCCTCAACGACGACGGCAAGACCGT
>DATDBI010000255.1:0-2382 GCA_036524915.1 Lysobacter sp.
AAAAGGCTCGTTTTCGCGGACTTTGACGCTGGGCATACGTAATCTCGTTTCGGGAACCGGCCCGGTCAGGCCGGGGAAGAGCCGCGCATTATAGCGATGGCCGCCTTGAAGGTGCAACATGGTTCCCCCATCAAGGGCACAGGACCTTGATTCCAGGCCGGAACCGCCCCTATGGGCGGCTGCCGGACCGCTTACTTCGCCCGGAACCCCTCCTTGAAAGTCCTAGGCATCGAAACCAGCTGCGACGAGACCGGTGTGGCCGTCTATGACACCGACACCGGCCTGCGCGCGCACGCTTTATATAGCCAGATCGCCCTGCACGCCGAATACGGCGGCGTGGTGCCCGAGCTGGCCAGCCGCGATCACGTCCGCAAGCTGCTGCCGCTGATCCGCCAGACCCTGTCGGAGGCCGGCCTGGCCACCACCGACATCGACGGCGTCGCCTATACCGCCGGCCCCGGCCTGGTCGGGGCGCTGCTGGTCGGCGCCGGCGTGGCCCGCTCGATGGCCTGGGCGCTGGACGTGCCGGCCATCGGCGTCCACCACATGGAAGGCCACCTGCTGGCGCCGCTGCTCGAGGACGACCCGGAGCGCGGGCGCCCGGAGCCGCCGTTCGTGGCGCTGTTGGTATCAGGCGGCCATACCCAGCTGGTGCACGTCGAGGCGATCGGCCAGTACCGCCTGCTCGGCGAGACCCTCGACGACGCGGCGGGCGAGGCCTTCGACAAGACCGCCAAGATGATGGGCCTGCCCTACCCGGGAGGACCGCAGCTGGCGGCGCTGGCCGAGCAGGGCCGGCCCGGGACGTTCAGGTTCGCCCGGCCGATGACCGACCGGCCGGGCCTGGATTTCAGTTTCAGCGGCCTCAAGACCCAGGTGCTGCTGGCCTGGCGCGACAGCGACCAGGCCGACGCGACCCGCGCCGACATCGCCCGCGGCTTCGAGGACGCGGTGGTCGAGACGCTGGCGATCAAGTGCGGGCGCGCGCTGGATGCGGCCGGGTGCGAGACGCTGGTGGTCGCCGGTGGCGTCGGCGCCAACAAGCGGCTGCGCGCGCGCCTGGAAGACATGGCGGGCAAGCGGGGCGGACGCGTCAGCTTCCCGCGCCCGGCGTTCTGCACCGACAACGGCGCGATGATCGCCTTTGCTGGCGCCTTGCGACTGCAGGCTGGCCAGCACGGCGACCTTGCGGTGCGGGTGACGCCGCGCTGGGACATGGCGACGCTGGACGTGGTGGGTTCGCCGGCCGCGGCGCATTGATGCCGGCCAATGCAGTTCGCGCCCGACAACGCTACATTCCCCAGCCCTGACCACTGACCGCGCCCGGCCTCCCCCATGGACCACGTCTTCATTGAAGGCCTCGAGATCGAGGCGCTGATCGGCATCTACGACTGGGAGCGCCGCATCCGCCAGCCGCTGGTGTTCGACATCGAGATGGCCTTCGACAACCGCATCCCGGCGGCCAGCGACGCCATCGAGGACACGCTCAACTACAAGGCGGTCAGCAAGCGCATCGTCGACTACGTGTCGCAGTCCGACTTCGGGCTGGTCGAGACGCTGGCCGAACGGGTGGCAGCAATCATCCTCGAAGAGTTCGGCGTCAAGCAGGTGCGACTCAAGCTGAGCAAGCCAGGCGCGGTGCGCGGTGCGCGTGCGGTCGGTGTCTCCATCGAACGCTCGGCGGGCTGAACCTCGCCGATGAACCATGCCTACCTGAGCCTCGGCAGCAACGTCGACGCCATCCATCACCTGCGCGCCGCCGTGGCCGCGCTGCGCGAGCGTTTCGGCGCCGTCGCGCTGTCGGCGGTCTACCGCACCCGCGCCGTCGGATTCGACGGGCCCGACTTCCACAACGCGGCGGCGATCATCCAGACCGGCCTCGACCCGCAGGCGCTCAACACCTGGCTGCATGCGCTGGAAGACCGGCATGGTCGCGACCGCAGCGGCCCACGTTACGGCGACCGCACCCTCGACATCGACATCGTCCTGTTCGACGACCGCGTGCTCGAAGGTGCCGGAAACCTGCGGATCCCGCGCCCGGAACTCAAGCACGCATTCGTGTTGCGTCCGCTGGCGGAGATCGCGCCCGATGTGCCCGTGCCCGGCAGTGGGCAGACGCTGGCGCAGTTGTGGGCAGCGCATCCGGAGCATGGAGTGGCCTGGGAGTCGGTGGCGCTGTAGTGCCCGGAATGGGTCGGCCGTCAGGTTTTCTCCCTCGCCCCACTTGCCTCCGCTGCCGCACGGCCTGAGGATGCGCTCTCGATCCATGGGGGATCAGCAAGGGGATTGCGATGTTCGAGAAGTTCTCGCGCAGTTGGGAGCTGGTCAAGGCGAGCGCGGCGGTGTTGCGCTCGGACAAGGAACTGATGGTGTTCCCGATCG
>DATDBI010000256.1:0-1280 GCA_036524915.1 Lysobacter sp.
AGCCTGACCACGGACCGGGGTCGTGGGATGAATCGCGACAGCGCGGCAGTACTCCACAGCCGCGAACCAATCATCGCAAGCAGTCACAGCACGGCGTCGGCGGATGTGGCGACGGCGGTGCTTACCGATTCGGAATACGAACTCTTCGCAGAGATCGGCCGGCCGCGTCGCATCGAGGAAGGGCAGCTGCTGTTCCGTCGCGGCGAGCTGGGCACGACGATGTTCGTCATCGCCCGCGGTGTCATCGACCTCGACTTCGGCGAAGACCTCGTCGGCAAGCGCCTGGGCCCGTGCGAATTCTTCGGCGAACTGGGACTGCTGATCGGCGACCACGTCCGCAGCGCCGATGCCGTCGCGGCCAGCGATGGCCTGCTGATCGAACTGCGCCATGAGGAATTCCAGCGCCTGGTCGAACGCGACCCGGGCCTGGTTTCGTACTTCCTGCGCCGCGCGATCCTGCGCGTCGTGCTCAACGAGCAGAGCCTGATCCGCCGCCTGCGTCGCCGGAACGAGGAGCTCGAGTCCGCACTCGACAGCCTCTATGCCGCCACCCACCAGCTCAACCAGACCGAAGAACTGGTCCGCACCGACGAGCTGACCAGCCTCTACAACAGGCGCGGACTGACCCTGCACCTGCAGGAGTGCCGCAAGCTGGGCATGCCACAGGCCATGGGCCTGCTGCTGATCGACTGCGACCGCTTCAAGCAGGTCAATGACGACCACGGCCATCTCATCGGCGACCGCGTGCTGCAGGGCGTGGCCAACATCCTGCGTTCGGTCGCCGGCCCGGACGACCTCGCCTGCCGCCTCGGCGGCGACGAGTTCTGCCTGCTGGTGGTGGCAGACAATGCCGACGAAGTCCTGCGCTTCGCCGACTTCATCGTCTCCACCGCGCAAGGCCTGATGCAGATGGTGCACGGCGCCCCGCTGATGTGCCCGCTCAGTGTCGGTGCCTGCCTGATCGACCCTGGCAAGGACTGGAACGACTGGTATGCGCGCGCCGATGCCGCCCTTTACCGTGCCAAGCGCATGGGCGGCAATCGAGTGCAATGGCAGGACCACGATGCGGAACTGACCTCGGCCTAGGCCGAAGAGGAACGCCCCAGCGATGAATGAGATGACCCATCGCCCGACCATCGATGCGCCGCAGCTGCGCACGTTGCTGTTGACCGACCTGTGCGACTCGACCAGCCTGGTCGAGCGCATCGGCGATGTCGAAGCGGCGACGCTGTTCCGCGACCACGACAGGTTGGTGCTGGATCTCCAGCAGCGCTGGCGCG
>DATDBI010000257.1:0-5676 GCA_036524915.1 Lysobacter sp.
GCGAGATGTCCTTGATGATCTGGCGCTTGGGCGGAACGGTCTTGCTGACACCGTTCATGGTGTAGATGTATTGCGACATGGTCACTCCGGAACGCGGGACGCGCCGAGCCGGGCCGGGAGGCCTGGGGCAGGGCGGGGAAGTGGCGATTATACGGGTTCGGGGCCGTCGCCTCAGATCCAGACGATGAACGCCACCACCAGCAGCACCGCCAGGTACTTCAGCCCGTAATACAGGGACTTGTTGCGCTCGCGCAGCCCCTTGGCCTTCAGGCGCAGGACGTAGAAATACTTGAACAGGCGGTTGATCCCGCCGGTCTTGTCGCCCTCCATGTTGGGCGAGGCGCCGGCGGCGATCAGGTTGCGGGCGATGAAGCGGTTCAGCGCCTGCGCCCAGCGGTACTTCATCGGCCGCTCGACATCGCAGAACAGGATGATCCGGTTCACCTGAGTGTCGTTGCGGGCGCTGTGGATGAAGGTCTCGTCGAACATCGTCCACTGGCCGTCGCGCCAGCTGTAGCGGTTGCCGTCCACATCGATGTAGCAGCCGTCGTCATTGGGCGTTTCCAGGCCCAGGTGCAGCCGCAGCGAGCCGGCGAAGGGGTCGCGGTGCGGGCGCAGCTCGCCGCCCGGGGGCAGCTCGGTGAACATCGCCGCCTTGACGCTGGGGATCTGCCGCAGCAGGGCCGTGGTCTGCGGGCACAACTGCGCGGCCGAGGGGTGGGCGTCGTCGTACCACTTCAGGTAGAAGCGCTTCCAGCCGCGGCGGAAGAACGAATTGAAGCCGACGTCGTTGTAGCCCTCGGCGGCCTTGATGTGCTGCATCTCGCGCAGGTGGCGGGCCTCCTCACGGATCGCCTGCCAGTTGGCGCGCAGCGGCTCCAGTTCCGGGAAATAGTCGCCCGGTTCATGGATGAAGGCCGTCGTCGGCACGCGCGAGAACGCGTACATCAGCACGTTGACCGGTGCCATGAAGGTGGAGTGGTCCAGCAGCTGCCGGCCCAGACGGTGCCGTACCTTGCCGCGGAAATGCACGTAGACCGCGCTGGCAAGGAACAGGAAGACAAAAACCCATTTCACGATCGGCATTCCCGGGTGGGGAGGGATAAGTGCCCGGCAGGGCCGGGGTGTCACGTTGCTGGCCGCATTTTAAGGCCTGGGCTACCATCCGTGGTCTGACTGTGCCACCCCAGCTGGCCCGCCCCCACGATATCGTCCCGATATCGCACCCGATATCCCCACCGTTCGAGGTTTCGCGAATGTTCCCCAGCTCTGCCCGTATCGCCGGTTACGACGATGAACTGGCCCAGGCCATCGCCAACGAGGCTCGCCGCCAGGAAGACCACGTCGAGCTGATCGCCTCGGAGAACTACGCCAGCCCCCGCGTGATGGAGGCCCAGGGCAGCGTCCTGACCAACAAGTACGCCGAGGGCTACCCGGGCAAGCGCTATTACGGTGGCTGCGAGTACGTCGACGTGGCCGAGCAGCTCGCCATCGACCGCCTCAAGCAGCTCTTCAATGCCGACTACGCCAACGTCCAGCCCCATTCGGGCTCGCAGGCCAACCAGGCCGTGTATTTCGCCCTGCTCAACCCGGGCGACACGATCCTGGGCATGTCGCTGGCCCACGGCGGCCACCTCACCCACGGTGCCAAGGTCAACGCCAGCGGCAAGCTGTTCAACGCCGTCCAGTATGGCGTCAACGACCAGGGCCTGATCGACTACGACGAAGTCGAGAAGCTCGCCCTGGAACACAAGCCGAAAATGGTCGTCGCCGGCTTCTCGGCCTACTCGCAGCAGATCGACTGGGCGCGCTTCCGCGCCATCGCCGACAAGGTCGGTGCGTTCCTGTTCGTCGACATGGCCCACGTCGCCGGCCTGATCGCCGCCGGCGTGTACCCGGATCCGGTGCCGCACGCCCACGTGGTCACCTCGACCACGCACAAGACCCTGCGCGGTCCTCGCGGCGGCATCATCGTCGCGAAGAATCCGACCGAGGACCTGGTCAAGAAGCTGCAGAGCATCGTCTTCCCCGGCATCCAGGGCGGCCCGCTGATGCACGTCATCGCGGCCAAGGCCGTGGCCTTCAAGGAGGCGCTGGAGCCGGAGTTCAAGGCCTACCAGCAGCAGGTGGTCAAGAATGCCCAGGCGATGGCCGAAACCATCATCAAGCGCGGCTACAAGATCGTCTCCGGCGGCACCCAGAACCACCTGATGCTGATCGACATGATCGGCAAGGGCGTCACCGGCAAGGACGCGGAAGCCGCGCTCGGCAAGGCCCACATCACGGTCAACAAGAACGCCGTGCCGAACGACCCGCAGAAGCCCTTCGTGACTTCGGGCCTGCGCATCGGCACCCCGGCCGTCACCACCCGCGGTTACAAGGAAGCCGACTGCGTGTCGCTGGCCAACTGGATCTGCGACGTCCTGGATGCACCGGGCGACGACAAGGTCATCGCCACCGTGCGCGAGGCCGTGACGCAGCAGTGCCGCCAGTATCCGGTGTATGGCTGACCCCGGTCAGGTGAAGCCGTCCTTGCGCCACCTGGCGATGGTGCTGGTCGCCGTCTCGCTGGTGCCACTGACGCTCAAGGTCGGCTTGAACCTGTTGACGTTGCCGATGAGGTTTCCGCTCGGCTGGCCCGCGGAAACGGGGCAGCAGGCGCTGGGCGCGGTCTCCATCGCGCTCGCGCTCGCCAGCGTCTTCTCCGTCGCCGTCGCGTGGTGGCTTGGCGTCGGTGGCGCCGGTCGCGGCTGGGCCTGGATCCAGTCCAGCGCGCTCTGGCTACGTCTTGCCGCGATGCTGGCGCCGGTCTTCTTCCTGGTTGCCGCCGCGCAGCAATTCCTGCGCTTCCAGCAGCGGGCGGAAGGCGGCCCGGCGGGAATGCCGGCCGAGTACTGGTCGAAGATGGCATGGACCTACGGACTGGATCTTGCGTTGGCGCTGCTGTGCCTGATTGCGCTGGTGGTGCTCCGCTTCGTTCCGCCCACCCGGACCACCTGACCCATGCATTGCCCCTTCTGCCAGCACCTCGATACGCGCGTGATCGATTCGCGCGTGTCCGATGACGGCGCCACGATTCGCCGGCGCCGTGTCTGCGAGGCTTGCGGCGAACGCTTCAGCACGCTCGAAACCATCGAGCTCAAGCTGCCATTGATCATCAAGAGCGACGGCCGGCGTGAGGCATTCGATGCCCGCAAGCTGCGCGCCAGCTTCGATCGCGCGCTGCAGAAGCGACCGGTGGCGGAAGAGCAGATCGAAGCGGCGGTGCGCGCGGTCGTGCACCAGTTGCGCATGACCGCCGAGCGCGAGCTGCAGTCGCGCCGCGTCGGTGAATTCGTGATGGCCGAGATGCGCAAGCTCGACCACGTTGCCTACGTGCGATTCGCGTCGGTCTATCGCGCGTTCCAGGACGTGGCCGATTTCCGCGAGGAACTCGACCGCCTTGAGAGCGACAGCTCCGCCGAGGGCCAGCTGCCTTTGCTCGAAGGCGAACCCGAGCCGGCACCGCGCGCCAGGAAACGCTGATGGCCTTCACCGCGACCGATCACGCGATGATGGCGCAGGCCCTTCGCCTGGCTGAACGCGGTGCCTACACGACCCGGCCCAACCCGATGGTGGGTTGCGTGATCGCACACGGAGACGAAGTGGTCGGCGAAGGCTGGCACCAGCGCGCCGGTGAGCCGCACGCCGAAGTGTTCGCGTTGCGAGCCGCCGGCGAGCGCGCCCGCGGTGCGACTGCCTACGTCACCCTCGAGCCATGCGCACACACCGGGCGCACCGGACCGTGCGCCGATGCGCTGATCGCCGCCGGCGTCACCCGCGTGGTCGCGGCAATGCGCGATCCCTTCCCGCAGGTCGACGGCGCCGGTTTCGAGCGGCTCACGGCGGCCGGCATCGCGGTCGAATCAGGATTGATGGAAGCGCAGGCGCGCGCGCTCAACCGCGGCTTCCTGTCGCGCGTGGAGCGCGGTCGTCCATGGTTGCGCGTGAAGCTGGCGACCAGCCTTGACGGGCGCAGCGCGCTCGCCAGTGGCGAGTCGAAGTGGATCAGTGGCGAAGCCTCGCGCCTGGACGTGCAGCACTGGCGCGCCCGCGCCGGCGCGATCGTGACCGGCGCCGGCACCGTGCTGGCCGACGATCCCGCGCTGACCGTGCGCATGGAAGACGACACACCGTTCGTTGCGCCGTTGCGGGTCGTGCTCGATCCGGGCCTGGCCACCGTTGCGCGCGGTCGCGTGCGCGAAGGGGATGCGCCCACGCTGTACATCCATGCGCCGGACGCCAAGCCGCCGCGTGGCATCCAGGCGCAGTTGGCGGCGGTGACGGTAATCGAAGGCCGCTTCGACCTCGATGCCGTGCTGCATCTGCTTGCACAGCGCGGCATCAATGAGATCCAGCTGGAGGCCGGGGCCACGCTGGCCGGCGCATTCCTCTCGGCGGGACTGGTCGACGAAGTGCTGCTGTACGTCGCGCCTGTACTGCTCGGCGAACGCGCACGGCCGTTGTTCGATGGCCTCGGCATCGATTCGATGTCACAGAAGCTCGACATGGCCATCGTCGAGTCCCGCTACATTGGCCACGACGTGCGGCTGCTGTTGCGGCCGCAACCGGCAGCCGCAGGGACCCGCGGCTAGCGCGCATCTGTCGCGCATCCCGGAAGCATTCTCCAGGAGGCAGCCATGACCACGGACCCGGCAACGACGCAATCCAAGTTCAAGGATCATTTTTCCGGCGTCGCCGACGCCTACGCGCAGGCGCGCCCGGAGTACCCGGACGCATTGTTCGACACGATCGCGGCCGTCGTCCCCGCCGGCGCCTACGCTTGGGAACCCGGCTGCGGCAGTGGCCAGGCCACGCGCGGCCTGGCATCGCGGTTCGCCCATGTGCACGCCACCGAGCCGAGCGCAAACCAGCTGGCCCAGCATTGGGCGCACGGCGGGCAAGGCAACGTCAGCCTCGCGGTCGAACCCGGTGAACGCACCGCGCTGGCCGATGGCAGCGTGCAGCTGGTCGCGGTCGCGCAGGCGCTGCACTGGTTCGATCGCGAGCGGTTCTTCCGCGAATGCGAACGCGTGCTCACGCCGGGTGGAATCCTTGCCGCCTGGGGTTACGGTGACTTCCTCGCACCCGAGGGGATGCTCGACGCAGTGGAGGCGTTCCGCGCCCGCATTGAACCCTATTGGCCGCCCGAGCGCGCCCAGGTCGACGCCCGCTACGCGGGCTTCGACTGGCCATTCCCGGCGCTGCCGTCGCCGGAGTTGTGGCTGGAGGCGGACTGGAGCCTGGGCCACTTCCTGCGCTATCTGTCCAGCATGTCGGCCGTCGCGCGCTGCACGGCCGACACCGGCGACGACCCGGTCGCCCGCTTCGGCCCCGCCTTGGCCGCGGCCTGGGGCGAGGCCGGGGAACCACGCCTGATCCAGTGGCCTCTGTTCCTGCACCTGCGCCGCAAAGTCTGAAAGCCCAGCCGGGCAGATGGAACAGTGCGTCCAGCGGTCCGGCCGGGAGCCGGTCCGTCGGCGGATGCTAGAATTTCCGCGCCAATCCACCGGCAACCACAACACGACGTCTTCAGGGCGGGGCGGAATTCCCCACCGGCGGTAGGTGCGGGCATATGCCTGCACGAGCCCGCGAGCGCCTCCGGCCACGCCGGAGGGTCAGCAGATCCGGTCAGAT
>DATDBI010000258.1:0-2236 GCA_036524915.1 Lysobacter sp.
CCACCAGCGTATCGGTGATGCGCGGGTTCCAGCGACTGGCAATGATCGCGAAGCGCGCGCCCTCGGGGCTGCGCAGGTCGCCTTCGTAAAGGGGCATGGGGGATTGTCCGGAGTGGGCGGGCATTTTAGCGCGTTAAGGGGACAGGGCTCAGTGCGGCAGTTCGACGTACTCGACCACTTCCAGGCCGAAGCCGGCCAGGCCGACCTGCCGGCGCGGGGTGCCGAGCACCCGCAGCTTGCCCAGGCCGAGGTCGGCCAGGATCTGTCCGCCGGCGCCATTGCGGCGCCACTCGGCCAAGGCGTGGCCCGGGCCGGCGGCGGCCGGCGCGCTCTCGGTATCGACGTGCAGCGGCGCACGCACCCGCGCCAGCATCGCTTCGGCATTGGCGGCGTCGGCCAGCAGCACCAGCGCGCCATGGCCTTCGGCGGAGATCGCCTTGAGCACGTCGCCGACTGCCGGGCCGAAATCCGGGCGACGCCAGTGCAGCGCATCGGCCAGCGGGTTGAGCATGTGCACCCGCACCAGGGTCGGCGACGCCGGATCGGGCTCGCCGCGGCGCAGGGCGAAATGCAGGCCGTGGCTGAGGCGGTCGCGGTAGGTGAACAACTGGAACGGCCCGTGCTCGGTCTCGATCTCGCGCTCGTCGATGCGCTCGACGGTGTGCTCGGTGGCGAGGCGGTAGCGGATCAGCTCCTCGATCGAACCGATCTTGAGGCCGTGTTCGGCAGCGAATTCCTCCAGCTGCGGCCGGCGCGCCATGCCACCGTCGGGGTTGAGGATCTCGACCAGCACGCCTGCCGGCTCCATGCCGGCGAGCAGCGCCAGGTCGGCTGCCGCTTCGGTGTGGCCGGCGCGGTTGAGCACGCCGCCGGGCTGCGCCTGCAGCGGGAAGATGTGGCCGGGTTGCGACAGGTCGCTTGGCGCCGCATCCGGGCGCACCGCGGTGCGGATGGTGTGGGCGCGGTCGTAGGCGGAGATGCCGGTGGTGACGCCTTCGGCGGCCTCGATGCTTACGGTGAAGTTGGTGTGGTGCTGGGAGGTGTTGTCGCGAACCATCGGCGGCAGGCCGAGCTGGCGGCAGCGCTCGCGCGTCAGCGACAGGCACACCAGGCCACGCGCGTGCGTGACCATGAAGTTGATGTCCTGCGGGCGCACGAGTTCGGCGGCCATGATCAGGTCACCTTCGTTCTCGCGGTCCTCGTCATCGACGATGACGACCATGCGGCCGTTGCGGATCTCTTCGAGCAGTTCGGGAATGGGGCTGAAAGGCATGGAATTTCCTTGTTGAACGTCACCCCGGCCTGCGCCGGGGCGACGGATATTCAGTTCGCTTGCTCGCGTCCAGCCAGCAGCCGCTCGACATAGCGCGCGACCAGGTCGATCTCGAGGTTCACCGCATCGCCGACGCCGGTCTGGGCGAACGCGGTGTGCGCGACCGTGTGCGGGATCAGCGCGACTTCGAAACCGTCCGCATCGACCTCGTTGACCGTCAGGCTGACGCCGTCGACACAGATCGAACCCTTCTTCGCGATATAGCGCAGCAGGTGCGCCGGGGCGTTGAAGCGCCAGCGTTGCGCGCGTGCGTCCTCGGTGATGCCGGCGACGCTGCCAAGCCCGTCGACGTGGCCGCTGACCAGGTGACCGCCGAGGCGATCGGTCGGGCGCATCGCACGTTCCAGGTTCAGCACGGCGCCGGGCTTGAGCACGCCAAGCGTGGTCAGCGACAAGGTCTCGTTGGAGGCGTCGGCGGCGAACGAGGTCGCGTCGAAATCGACCACCGTCAGGCACACGCCGTTGACGGCGATGCTTTCGCCCAGCCTGACCGAATCGAACTCGAGCGTGCCGACCTCGACCGTCAGGCGGACGTCGCCGCCGCGGTTCTCGGTGCCGGCCAGTCGACCCAGGCCTTCGATGATGCCGGTGAACATCAGCGCGCCCCCATGCCGGAGGCACGGCGCGCGCGAATCATTACGGAATGAATGACGATAGACATGAAACGTTTCCCGCAAAAGGTGAGCGAAAAACGCCTCAAGGCATGAGGCAGGCGCACGACCGCGAGGCCGTGTGCAGCTGTCTTCTTTCATCCGGACTGTAAGCGGCGCCATGGCTGGCTCCGCTGGACCGTCGGCTCCGGCATCTGACCGGATCTGCTGACCCTCCGGCGTGGCCGGAGGCGCTCGCGGGCTCGTGCAGGCATATGCCCGCACCTACCGCCGGTGGGGAATTCCGCCCCGC
>DATDBI010000259.1:0-36116 GCA_036524915.1 Lysobacter sp.
TGCACGAACACCGGGTAGATCAGGTCGTTGCTGGTCAGGACCGACTCGCGCATCAGCCGGCGCGAGAACTCGTCGCGGCGCATCCGCCGCGGGCGTACGTAGGGGTAGCTGCTCATGGCGCGGCATTGTACGCCCCGTCGCGGGGGCGTCCGGTGCCGGATCTGGTGGGTTGCCGGCTAGGCCGCGAACACCCGGTAGCGCAGCGGTTCCAGCCCGATCGTGCTGCCCGGGGCCGGCGTGGTGACCCCTGGGGAGGCGACGAAGTCGAGCTCCAGCGGCCGCGATTGCCCCTCCACCGCCAGCTCCAGGGTGATGCGGTCGGCCAGGCGGTGGGCGGCGATGACCAGGGCCGCGATGCCGGCCTCCGGCGTGGTCGGGGCGATGTCGTGCGGTCGCGCGTACAGCCGCGCCGGACCGTCGGCGACGCCGTCGGCCGCCAGCGCGATGGCATGGCCGGCGATGCGGAACCGGCCCTGTTCGACGCGGCCTTCGAACACGTCGGCGCGGCCGATGAAATCAAACACGTAGTCCGACGCCGGCGCGCTGTAGATCTCGTCGGGCGTGCCGACCTGCTCGATGCGTCCGTCGCGCAGCACGACGATCCGGTCGGCCAGTTCCAATGCCTCTTCCTGATCGTGGGTGACGAACAGCGTGGTCTGGCCGGTGCGCTCGTGCAGCTGGCGCAACCAGCGGCGCAGTTCGACGCGGACCTTGGCGTCGAGTGCGCCGAAGGGTTCGTCCAGCAGCAGCACGGTCGGATCGATCGCCAGCGCACGTGCGAGCGCGACGCGCTGCTTCTGTCCGCCCGACAACTGCTCCGGATAACGCCCGCCAAACTCCGGCAGCTGGATCAGCCCCAGCAGTTCCTCGACGCGGCGCGCGATGGTCGCCTTGTCGGGACGGCGCTTGCGCGGACGGCTGCGCAGGCCGAAGGCGATGTTCTCGGCCACGGTCATATGCTTGAACAGCGCGTAGTGCTGGAACACGAAGCCGACATTGCGTTCGCGCAAGCTCAGGCGCGTGGCATCGTCGTCGCCGAACAGCACGCGGCCCTCGTCGGGATGCAGCAGGCCGGCGATCACGCGCAACAGCGTGGTCTTGCCCGAGCCCGACGGGCCCAGCAGCGCCACCAATTCGCCCGCGGCGACGTCGAGGTCGACGCGGTCAAGCGCGGCGACGCCACCGTAGCGTTTGCCGAGCTGGCGGATGTGCAGGTCCATGCCGCTCCGTGCCGGGTGGGGCCGGCGGTTGAATGGGTCGGCCGCGAGCGTGGCAGAGTCCGCGGCCGCGGTCACCTGCGCCGCCGGGGCGGCGCCGCGACGCCAGCCGGTTCCGGGAGTGGCAAGGGCTTCGGGTGCGTGGGCCACGATGGCGCCGTCAATGCCGACGATGGGATTGCGCAAGGGCGTCGCCATGGCGTGCCTCCAACCAGAACTTCAGGACAAGGGTGATCAGGGCGAGGCCGGCCAGCAGCGACGCGGCAGCAAACGCCGCGGTGCTGTCGAACTCGTTGTAGAGGATCTCGATGTGCAGCGGCAGCGTGTTGGTCAGCCCGCGGATGTGGCCGGACACCACCGACACCGCACCGAACTCGCCCATCGCACGCGCCGCGCACAGCAGCACGCCGTACAGCAGTCCCCACTTGATGTTGGGGAGGGTGACGCGGCGGAACATCGTCCAGCTGCCAGCACCCAGCGAGCGCGCCGCCAGTTCCTCGTCCGCGCCCTGCTGCTGCATCAGCGGGATCAGCTCTCGCACCACGAACGGGAAGGTGATGAACAACGTCGCCAGCACGATGCCGGGGCGCGCGAACAGGATCTTGATGTCGTGCTGCTGCAGCAGCTGCGCAAACCAGCCCTGCGAGCCGAACAGCAACACCAGGCACAGGCCGGCGACGACCGGCGAGACCGCGAACGGAAGATCGATCAGCGACAGCAGCAACTGCTTGCCGCGGAACTCGAAGCGCGTGACCGCCCAGGCAGTGAGCATGCCGAACACGGCATTGACCGGCACCACGATCGCCACGGTGAACAAGGTCAGCTTCAACGCGGACAGCGCGTCGGGTTCGGTCAGCGACGCGAACCAGACGCCGATGCCCTTGGCGAATGCGGCGCCGAGCACCATCAGCAGCGGCATCACCACCAGCGCGGCCATCACCGCCACCGCCAGGACGATCAGCGTCCAGCGCAGCCATGCCGGTTCCTGCAGGTCGTTGCGGGGGCGGGTCATTGGCGCTTCTTCTCATGCGCGAACAGCGACGGAATCGCATTGATCGCCAGCAGGCAGACGAACGATGCCGCCAGCAGCAGCGCGGCAATCGCAACTGCGCCCGGGTAGTCGTACTCCTCCAGGCGGATGGTGATCAGCAGTGGTGCGATCTCGGTCTTGTAGGGCAGGTTGCCGGCGATGAAGATCACCGAGCCGTACTCGCCGAGGGCGCGCGCGAACGCCAGCGAGAAACCGGTCAGCAACGCCGGCAGCAACTCCGGCAGGACGACGCGGCGCAGCGTGGTCAGGCGTGATGCGCCCAGCGATGCAGCGGCCTCTTCCTGCTCCAGTCCCAGTGTTTCCAGCACCGGCTGCACGGTACGCACCGCGAACGGCAGGCCAATGAACACCAGGGCGATGACGATGCCGATCGGCGTATAGGCGATCTTGAATCCGAGCGGTTCGAGCCAGCGCCCGACCCAGCCGTTGGCCGAATAGATCGCCGTCAGCGAGATGCCGGCCACGGCCGTCGGCAGCGCGAACGGCAGATCCACCAGTGCATCGAGCAGACGCCGGCCGGGAAAGCGGTAACGCACGATCACCCAGGCCACCAGCGCGCCGGCGAACGACGCGGCCAGTGCCGCGACGAACGCGGCACCGAAGCTCAGCTTCAGCGATGCCTGCACGCGCGGGTCGTGGATCGCGCGCAACCATCCATCCAGGCCCAGGCCGGCGGCGCGGATTGCCAGCGCCGCCAGCGGCAGCAGGACCACCACGCTCAGCCACGCCAGCCCAAGACCGAGGCTCAGGCCGAAGCCGGGCAACGGCTGGCGAAAGCGCGGCAGTTTCAGGCGAGGCAGGGGCAGGGCGTGGCTGGACATCACTTCGGCCTGGGCATCACTTGGGCCTGGGTCACTTCGGCTGATAGATCTTGTCGAAGAAGCCGCCATCGGCGAAGTGTTCCGCCTGCGCCTTCTTCCAACCGCCGAATGCACCGTCGATCGTCACCTGCTTCACGTTGGAGAAGCGCGTGAGTTCCGCCGCCGGGACCTTGTCGGGCTCAGCGGGGCGATACCCGTGCTTGGCGGCCAGGCGCTGGCCTTCCGGCGTGTACAGGTAGCGCAGGTAGGCTTCGGCCTGCTTGCGCGTGCCATGGCGGTCGACGTTCTTGTCGACCCACGCCACCGGCGGCTCGGCCTTGATGCTCAGGCTCGGCACGACGATCTCGAACTTGTCGCGCGAGTCGGCGTCGGCCAGCGTCAACAGCGCTTCGTTCTCCCATGCCAGCAGCACGTCGCCGATGCCGCGCTCGACAAACGTGGTGGTGGCGCCGCGTGCGCCGGTGTCGAGCACCGGCACGTTCTTGAACAGGCGCGTGAGGAAGTCGACGACCTTGCCGCCGTCGCGGTACTCCTGCGAGGCCCAGGCCCACGCCGCCAGGTAGTTCCAGCGTGCGCCGCCGGAGGTCTTCGGGTTTGGCGTGATCACGCCGACGCCCGGCTTGACCAGATCGCTCCAGTCGCGGATCTGCTTCGGGTTGCCCTTGCGCACCAGGAACACGATGGTCGAGGTGTAGGGCGCACTATTGTGCGGCAGCCGCGTTTGCCAGTTGGCCGGCAGCAACCTGCCGTTGGTGGCGATCGCGTCGATGTCGGCCGCCAGCGCCAGCGTGACGACGTCGGCCTCCAGTCCGTCGATCACCGAGCGTGCCTGCTTGCCCGAGCCGCCGTGCGACGCGCGGATCTTCAGGGTCTCGCCGGTCTGCTTTTTCCACTGTTCGGCGAACTTCTGGTTGACGTCAGCGTAGAACTCGCGCGTCGGATCGTAGGAGACGTTGAGCAGCTCGACGTCCTTGGCGACGGCGGAGCCGGCGGCCATCGTGAGCGCGAAGCCCAGGGCGAGGCTGCGGACGAGGGTGCGAAGCGGGGAGTTGCGTGAAGTACGGGTCATGGCACTTTCCTGGAGGAAGGTCAGAACGAGAACTGCGCGCGGGTGAAGAAGGCCTTCTCGTCTTCGCGGTCGGCGCCGGCTGCGGCGCCGCCCTCGAAGTCGGTCTGCGTGTAGTTGGCGACCAGCTTGAAGTTGCTGTTGAGGTACCAGTTGACGCCCACGCCCCACGCCTTGGCATTGCGTGCGGCGACGGCGGGATCGGCGAACAGCGGGAAGGCATCGTCGTCGATGTCCAGCTCGCCGTAACGCGCCACCAGCTCCCACGCACCCCAGCCTGCACTGCCCACCGTAAAAGGATGGTTAGGCCGCGTTACGCCGCGGTAACCGGCGTCTTCGCCGGTGAGCACGTAGCCGCCGCTGAGTTGCCAGGCGGTGTTGTCGATCGATTCGCGCGCGCCGCTGGCCGGCAACCGCACGTCCTGGCTGGAACTGATGTACTCGCCGAGCAGGCCGAACGCATTGCGGTAGTAGTACGCCTGCGGCGACCAGCGGGTGTTTTCGCCATCGGCGGCCACAGCGCTGCGGTAATTGAAGAACTGCACCTGTCCGGACGAGCGGTAACGCGGCAGGAAGTTGTTGCCGACGCCTTCCTTGTCACCGGCGCTGCCGGCAATGCCGAAGCCCAGGCCCGCCAGCGCGCCACCGTCGTTCTTCCACGGCTCGACGAACACGCGTGCGGCCACTTCGAAATCATTGTCGGGATTGGTGGTGGAGCCGTCGCGGCCATCGACTGCGCCGTTGTAGACGCCCAGTGCGTAGTTGACGGTCGAGCTTGCGAATTCACCCTGGAGCTGCACGCCGATATCGCGGCCCGGGGCCAGTTCGCCCGGCAGGCCAAGTTCGACCTGCGCGGTCGAGCCGCTCGACTGCAGGCGCTCGAGGCCGACCGGCACCTTGGTCTTGCCGATGCGCACGGTCGCGCGCGGATCGAACTTCAAGTCGAGGTAGACATCGCTGGTGGTCGCGCTGTCGCCGGCGAGCTGCGCGGTGACGCGGAAGCCGATCAGCGAGCCCCAGGTGCCCTCGAGCGTCGGCTCGATCCGGCGCATCAGGAAGGTGTCGTTCTGCGGGTACTGGTCGTCGTCGAAGTAGAAGCGGCCGTCACCCTGGACCAGGCCCTTGAACTTCACTTCGATGTCGCCCGGCGGCGGCGACTTCACCGACAGGCCCTTGCTGGCGCTGAGGGTCACGGTCGGGGTGCTGGCGACGCGGGTGGCAGCCTCCTCGGACTGGAGCTCGAGCTTGCGTTCGATCACGCGCAGGCGCTGGTCGAGATCGGCCAGGCCGGCGCTGTCGGCGGCGGCCGGGGCCGTGCCCAGGCGCTGTTCGATCGCCTGCAGGCGGCGGGCGAGGTCTTCGACCGTGGGAGCGGTCTGGGCGTGGGTCGGCGCGGCCAGGGCGCAGGCCAGCGCGCCGCTCAGCCAAGCCACGGGGGACGACGTTCGGTGCGGGGTCGGCATCGCCGGCTCCTGTTCAGGTTTGGGGAAGGGGCAGCAGGACCCGCATCCGGCGGCGTCCATGGCGCGACTCTGGCGGCCATGACAGCCCGAGGGAAGAGGCTTTGCGTAATCAGCTCATGCCGAACGGGCATTTGGCCCATGGCAAAAGAAAACCGGCGCGGTGAGGCGCCGGTCTTGGGGCTGTGGAGCTTGCCTCGTGCGTCAGATGATCCCGCCGCCCATGCCGAGGCGGACGATGCCGACGACGATCACGATGCCGTTGAGGACCAGGCCGGTCTTGGCGCGGCCGCGGTTGCCCGGGCTGGTGAAGAGGATGCCGATCGCGGCAATGATCGCGCCGATCGTGGCGAACGGAATCACGAACCAGTTGCCCCATCCAAGCAGCGGGATCAGGGCGATCACCATCCAGATCATGGCGAAGATGCCCCAGAGCAGGCTGATCAAACCCATTGCAGTGTCTCCAGAAACGAGGGTGGGCGTTGGCGAACCTTAGCGGGGCGGGTCGACAGGCGATAGCCCCGGTCGTCACCCCGCCTTCCATCGCCGCCAGCGGTTACTGCTACGCGTGCACTCCGTCGATCTCCACGCGCAGCTCGCGCCGGCACACCGCCGCATGCAGCAGGATGCGGGGGACGTCCGGGCCCAGACGCGCATCCAGTTCCGCGGCCACCGCGTCCATTTCGTCGAGCTGGCGCACGTACACCTTCAGGCGCGACTGCGCGCCGAACTGCGCCGACAGCGCCGGGCGCTGCGCGCGCGCTGCCGTCAGCAGGCTGTCGAAGTTGGCCAGGGTTTCGTCGAGCTGGGTCACCACCGAATCGGCATGGCGCGACTCGTGGCCGACGATCGCGGCGGTGCCCGACAGCAGCAACGGCATCGCGCCGTCGGCCGGAGGCAGCATCGCGCGGGCGAAGCTCGGCGGCTGCGGGCCGTACTGGCGCGGGTAGCGGTAGGCGCTGATCTGCCGCGGGTTTTCCAACGGCGTGCCGGGAACGCGCGCGGCCAGCCAGTACACCTGCAGGCGGCGCTCGCTGTCGACCCGGCCAATCGCCGTGGCCGCCGGCAGCGCGCCCGGGTCGACCGTGCCCAGGCCGCGCGCGCGGCCAACACAGAACTGCCGATAGCGCTCTTCGTCGCCGTCGCCCAGGGTGATGCCGTCGAGGTAGTTCCACACCCGCAACAGGTGCGGATAACCGCGCTCGCGCAGGAACCCGGACAAGCGGGCATACAGCCGCTCGGCCGTGGCTTCGATATCGCTGATCCCGGGGGCAGGGGCTTCGTCCAGCTCGATCACGCCGAACTGCAGTGCGCCGTCCTCGGCCCAGGCGACGTCGCCGTCGCGGCCGCGGATCACCGGGCCACTGCCGCGCCACACTTCCAGTTGCGCCGGGCCGTGCGGCTGCAGCGCGACGCGCAGGTAGCGCGGGTCGTCATGGTGCGCAGCATGGCTGCCAAAGCCGATCACGGCCAGGGTGTCATTGCCGTCCAGCCACGGTTGCGGGTTGACGCCGTCGACGTACTCCACCGCCAGGTGCGGCGTCTGCAACATGGGGCGCACCGCGCTCACGACGGCATGCTCATGAACGCACGTCCCCGCTGCCGGGCTGCAGGGTGTCGCCACCGGCACCGAGGCCGACGTCCACGTCGACCTGGCGGCGACGGCGCAACCAGCCACGCAGTGCCTCGGGCGCCATGCTCAGCGCCGTCATCGCGTAAATGAAGCGGAATACGCGCAGTCGCCGCAGGACCGCCGGGTTGTCGAACACGTCGCCGGCCAGCATCGAGATCACGGCCTGTTCGACCTGCCAGTAGTTGCGCGGGTGGTTGAACAGGTGGCGCATCACCGGCGTGGTGAAGCGGTAGATGAACCACTGGAAATGCTTCAGGCCGCGCTTGAGGCGCCGGCTCATCGCGCGCTGCAGTGCGCGTTCGCTGGAGCGGTCGCGCAGCGCGCCGTCGACGACCTGCGCGGCCTGCTCGGCACTGTTCATGCCCAGGTACACGCCCGACGAGAACACCGGGTCGACGAAGGCATAGGCGTCGCCGACCATGACCCAGCCGGGGCCGTGCATCTGCGTGCAGGTGTAGGAGTAGTTGCCGGTGACGTGCACCGGGGCGATGCGCTTGGCGTTGCGCATCCGCTTCCACACCGACGGCTCGGACTGGAGTGCCTTCATCAGGAACGCTTCGGTGTCGCCGCGGCGCTGCTTGAGGAAATCGGGGAAACACACCGCGCCGACGCTCATCACGCCTTCGCGCAGCGGGATCAGCCACATCCAGCCGTGCGCGAAACGCTGCACGGTGATGTTGCCCGCGTCTTCGCCCGGGCGGCGCTCGACATCGCTGAAATGGCTGAAGATCGCCGCCGACTGGTGCAGCGGGTTCTTCTTCTTGAGCTTGAGCTGGCTGCCGAAGAACGCATCACGGCCGCTGGCATCGACGACATAGCGCGGCTTTACCGTGAACGCATTGCCATCGGCGTCGCGTGCGTGCACCAGGTCCGGGCGGCCGTCGGCGGCAAACGCGACGCGCTCGACGCGATGGCGCTCGCGCGCATCGACACCGTTGGCCTGGGCGTGGCGGAACAGGACCTCGTCGTACTCCTCGCGCTTGACCTGATAGGCGTAGCCGAACTGCGGATTGAGCGCGCGGGCGAAGCGGAAGGTGTTGTAGTTGTCGGCATCGATCGGGAACTCGGCTCCCGGCTTGAACGTGCCGATCGCCTTGACCTGTTCGAGCACGCCCAGGCGCTCGAGGATCGGCAGGTTCATCGGCAGCAACGACTCGCCGATGTGGAAGCGCGGGTGGCGGTCCTTTTCCAGCAGCAGCACGCGCCAGCCCTGGCGCGCGAGCAGGGTGGCGGCGGTGGTGCCGGCCGGACCGCCGCCGATCACCAGTACGTCGGTGTCGATCGGGTCCGGATGGGGAGGTTGCGCATTCAGGTCCGCGGCCGCGGAGGCGTCGGCCGGTGCGGGAGCGGTTGCGGTTTCGGTCATGCGCGAATGATACGGGAACGTTTGTGGGAGGCGCTTCAGCCCCGAGGGTCCCGGCCCGGGACCCACGCCCCTTCCAGCTTCGGCAGTGGACTGCGCCTGCCAGTTGCGCCCGGCGCCGCGATGCCGGATTGTTGCGGCCCTTGATTGCCCTTTGCCCGTGGAATGCCCGATGTCTGAACAAAGTCCCGTCGAACGCGAGCTGGCGCAGCTGCTCGTCGAAAGCCTGAACCTCGAAGACGTGGCGCCGGAGCAGATCGAGCCGGAAGCGGCGCTGTTCGGTGAAGGCCTGGGGCTGGACTCGATCGACGCGCTGGAACTGGCGCTGGCGATTTCCAAGCGCTATGGCTTCCAGCTGCGTTCGGACAACGACGAGAACCGTCGCATCTTTGCCTCGCTGCGCGCGCTGGCCGCGCATATCGAGCAGCACAAGGCCGCCTGAGCCCCGGCTCTCCCAGGCGCATTCCCTTGAACCCTGCCGCACTGCTGCCGCTGATCCTTGCGGTCGCCTATCCGTTGCTTGCCCACTGGGCCAGCGAGGACGGCGGCGGCGTGCCGGCCGCGATCGCGCTCGCCGACATCGTCGTGCTGGTGCTGGCCGTGCCCTTGCTGGAACGTCGCGGCTGGGCCTGGGCACTGACGCTGCTGCTCGGCGCCGGGCTGGTCTGGCTGGCCGCCACGCCGTACGCGCAACTGCTGCTGCTGGCGCCGCCGATGCTGTTCGTCGGGCTGGTCGCCTGGCTGTTCGGGCGCAGCCTGTGGGCACCGCGCGAGGCGCTGATCACGCAGATCGTGGCCGCCATGGAACGCACCACGCCGGCGGGACTGCCCCCTGTGCTTTACCGCTACTCGCGCAACCTCACCGCCGCCTGGGCCGCGGTGCTGGGCCTGCTCGCGCTGGCCAATGGCGTGCTGGCGACGATCGCGGTGCCCGGCGGCGTGCTGGCCCGACTCGGCCACGCGCCGGCCATCTCGATAACGCAGTCGCAGTGGTCGCTGTTCGCCAACCTGGCCAACTACGGCATCGTCGGCGGGTTCTTCCTCGGCGAGTACGCGCTGCGCCGCCGCCTGTTCCCGCACCGCCCATACCGCAACCTGCTCGATTTCCTGCGGCAGATGGCAGCGCTCGGGCCGAAGTTCTGGCGCGACCTGTTCGTCTGACCGGCCAGCCGCGGTCGACCCATCCCGGTGCCTTATCCTGTGCGCCTTCGCACAGGTACCCGCAGCCGCCGCCATGGGTTTCGTGATTCCCGCCGACCATCCCTGCCTGCCCGGTCATTTCCCGGGCCGGCCGCTGGTGCCTGGCGTGGTGCTGCTCGAGCACGTGGTCGCGGCGATCGAAGCCGCGCACGGGCCGTTGCCACCGTTGCGGCTGCCGCAAGTGAAGTTCCTGCAGCCGCTGTTGCCCGGCGAAGAGGCCCGCATCGAGCTCGACGGCGCGGCGCCGCGCTGGCGCTTCCGCGTCCTGCGCGGCGACACCCTGCTGGCCACCGGCGATGTCGTTGCCGGATCGCAGGCGGCGTGACCATGCCCTTCAAGCACGCTTCGTGGAAGCGCACGAACTGGAAGCAGCGCCCCGAGGGTGGCAGCCGCTTCGGGATCTGGCTGATCCGCAGCATCGCCCGCTACGGCGGGCGCGCACTGGCGCGACTGTGCCTGTATCCGATCAGCGCTTACTTCCTGCTCATGCGCGGCCCGGAGCGTCGCGCCTCGCGCGCGTACCTGGCGCGGGTACTCGACACGACGCCGGGCGCGTGGGACGTCGCGCGCCACATCCACACCTTCGCCGCGACCATCCTCGACCGCGTGTTCCTGCTCAGCGGGCAGCTGTCGCGTTTCGACATCCGCGTCGACGGGCTCGAGCCGCTGGCCCGCCGCGTCGATCGCGGCGAGGGCGTGCTGGTCTTCGGGTCGCACCTGGGCAGTTTTGATGCGCTGCGCGTGCTGGGAACCACGCGACCGTCGCTGCGCGTGCGGATCGTGCTCGATGTCTCGCACAATCCGGCGGTGACGCAGTTGCTCGATGCACTCAATCCGCGCCTGGCGCGCGACGTCATCGATGCCGACCAGGACGGCGTCGCGATCGTGCTGGCGATCCAGCAGGCATTGGCCGATGGCGAACTGGTGGCGTTGCTGGTCGATCGCGCGGCACCGGGCGAAGCCGTCACGCGCGTGCCGTTCCTCGGCGACGACGCGCCATTCCCGAATGCACCCTGGCTGATCGCGGCGACGCTGCAGGTGCCAGTGGTGCTGGCCTTCGGCCTGTACCGTGGCGGCAACCGGTATGACCTGCGCTTCGAGGAGTTCAGCGACGGTCCGGACACCCTGCGCCAGCATGCCTCGCGCAAGGACCGGCGCGAGGCGGTGGCAGCGGTGATCGCCCGCTATGCGGCGCGGCTGCAGGAACAGGTGCGCGGTGCTCCCTACAACTGGTTCAACTTCTACGATTTCTGGGATGGCGATGACGCGGCAGATGAGAAACAAGCGCAGCAGGGTGGCGGCGTGGGCGCGGTTGCACGCGGCGGTCGCCGCGGTGCTGGCCAGCACGACGCTGTACGCGGCCGGCCCTGACGTCGCAGTACCGGTCGACCCGGGCTGGATCCTGAAGGGCATCGCGCGGCCGGTGCCGGCGAGCACGCCCTTCGTCGAAGTGCGCGCATCGAAACTGCTGAAGACGCCGCTGCGTTTGTCCGGCCAGTACCTGAGGCCCGACGCCGACACGCTGGTGCGCGAAGTCCGCGCGCCCTACGCCGAGACAACCACCCTGCGAGCCGGCGAGGCGACGATCGTGCGCGCGGGACAGTCACCGCGCAGGTTCGCGCTGTCGCGGGTGCCGGAGCTGGCCGGATTCCAGGCCAACTTCGCCGCGATGCTCGATGGTGACCGCGCCGGCCTCGAGCAGCACTACACGCTGTCAGCCGGTGGCACGCGCCAGAGCTGGACGCTGACGATGGTGCCGAAGGATGCCGCCATGGCGACGCGGCTGAAGGCGATCGCGTTGTACGGTCGCGGCTCGGAACTGCGCTGCATCGAGACCCGCGCCGCCGGTAGCGCACCGCCGCAGCAGACGCTGATGGCCGGTGCCGCCGTGGCCGCCGCGAGCATTGCCGACGCGGCCGCGCTGGTCGGGCTCTGCCACGGCGGCGCTGCAGAGAAGAGCGCGGCACGATGAGCGCACAACGGCGCCTTGCCCTCGCGCTGCTGTGGCTGGTGGCCCTGCTGATCCTGGCAACGCTGGTGGCACCGCGCCTGCAACTCAGCGGCGACCTGCGCAAGTTCATGCCGGCGCCGCAGACCGCAGCGCAGAAGCTGCTGATCGACGAACTCGGCGAAGGCCCGGGTTCGCGCCTGCTGCTGATCGGCCTGTCGGGTTCGGATGCGCAGACACTGGCGGCGCAGTCGCAGTCGTTGCGCGAACGCCTGGTGACGCTGCCGTCGTTCAAGCTGGTCGCCAACGGCGCCGCGCTGGGGCCGGAGGCGATTGCGCCGCGCCTGCGCCCGTACCGCTACCTGTTGTCGTCCACGCTGGACACGCAGTCGCTGGATGCCGGCTACCTGCGCACGCAACTCGACGCGCGCGTGCAGGACCTGGGATCGCCGGCCGCGGCGATGATCGAACCGCTGCTGTCGGCAGATCCGACGCTGGAAACCCTCGCCCTCGCCGAGGCCTGGCAGCCGGCCAATGCACCGCAGCGCCTGCACGGCGTCTGGTTCGACAAGGCCGGTCGCGAGGCCCTGCTTGCGGTTGAAACCCACGCCGCCGGTTTCGATCCCAGGGGCCAGCAGGCCGCCTTCGATTCGATCCAGTCGGCGTTCGCGGCCGCTCGCGGCACCACCGCCACGCGCATGTCGCTGACCGGCCCGGGCGCGTTCTCGGTCGAGATCGGCAACCGCACCGCGCGCGAAGCCAGCCTGATCGGCACGCTCGACAGCCTCGTCTTCGTGCTGTTGCTGTGGGTGGCGTACCGCAGCTGGAAAGCGCCGCTGCTCGGCGGCCTGCCACTGGCCAGCGCGGGCCTGGTGGGCCTGGGTGCGGTGGCGCTGGCATTCGATGGCGTCCACGGGATCACCGTGGCGTTCGGCTTCACCCTGATCGGCGTGGTCCAGGACTATCCGATCCACCTCTTCAGTCACCAGCGCGCCGGGGTTTCGCCCTGGGCGAGTGCGCGCGCACTGTGGCCGACGCTGGTCACGGGCGTGGCGTCCACCTGCATCGCCTACCTGACCTTCCTCGTGTCCGGTGTCGATGGCCTGCAGCAGCTGGCGGTGTTCACCGTGGTCGGCCTGGCGACGGCGGCGCTGGCCACGCGCTTCCTGCTGCCGGCGCTGATCGATCCGGCACCGCGCGACGCCGCCGACTCGGTCTGGCTCGGGCGCTTCTGGGAGCGCCTGGCGCGCTGGCCGCGCATGCGCGGTCGCGCGGTGATTGCGCTCGCGCTGGTCGCAGCCGCCGTGGCGGCGTTCGCACCGGGCTCGTTCTGGCAGAACGACCTGGGCCGCCTGACGCCGGTGCCGCCGGCCGCGCTGGCACGCGACGCGCAGCTGCGCAGTGAGCTCGGCGCACCCGACGTGCGCTACGTGATCGCGCTGCAGCAGCCCGATGTCGAGTCGGCGCTGCGCGCCTCCGAGCGCCTGCTGCCGGCGCTGCAGCGCCTGCGCGCCGATGGCGCCATCGGCGGATACGACCTCGCTGCCCGTTACCTGCCCAGCGCCGCGACCCAGCAAGCGCGCCAGGCGCGTCTGCCAGACCGCGACGCGCTGCGCACGTCGCTCGACCAGGCGATGGCCGGCGGACCCTTCCAGGCCGACGCCTTCGATGCGTTCGTTGACGACGTTGAACGCGCGAAGCAGGCGCCGGCATTGGCCCCGCGCGATCTTGCCGGCACACCGCTCGCCCCCAGCGTCGAAGGATTGCTGCTGGAGCGCGCCGGTCACGTCACCGCGCTGGTCGCGTTGAGCGGACTGCAGGATCCGGCTGCGGTCGCGACGGTGGCGAGCCGGCACGGGGCGCAGTTGCTCGACCTCAAGCAGGCCTCCGAATCGCTGGTCGCCCAGTACCGCCAGCGCGTGCTGTGGGCGCTGGCGCTGGCGGCCGTGCTGCTGACCGCCGCGGTGTGGTTCGCATTGCGCTCGCCGCCGCGAGTGCTGCGCGTGCTGGCACCCATGGCGCTGAGCACGCTGCTGATCCTGGCGGTGCTGCGCGCCATGGGCGTCGAGTTGAACCTGTTCCATCTGGTGTCGCTGATCCTCGCCGCGGGACTGGGCCTGGACTACGCGTTGTTCTTCGATCACGCCGGCGACGAACGCGCCGAGCAGTTGCGAACGCTGCACGCGGTGATCGTCTGCAGCCTGACCACCCTGCTGGTGTTCGCGCTGCTGGCGGCGTCCAGCATTCCCGTGCTGCGCGCGATCGGTGCCACGGTCGCGCTCGGCGTGGTCAGCAATTTCGTGCTGGCGCTGCTGATCGTGCGGGCGCCGGTGCGCGCGCCGGGAGCAGGCGATGGCGCGTGAGGACATTGCATCGCTGATCCCCCACCAGGGCGCGATGTGCCTGTGGGAAGAGGTCATCGACTGGGATCGCGAGCACGTCCGTCTGCGCTCGCACGGTCACCGGGACCCGGACCATCCCCTGCGCCACGAGGGCCGGCTGCACGCGGTGCACCTGTGCGAGTACGGTGCCCAGGCGATGGCGGTCCACGGCGGACTGCTCGCCGGCGCCGCTGGCGAGCCGGTGAAGCCGGGCATGCTGGTGGCGCTGCGGGGCGTGCAGCTTCAGGCAGAGCGCATCGATGACCTGGCCGGCGCACTCGAGGTCGAAGCGCACTGTCTGCTGGCGGACGGTTCCGGCAGCCAGTACGGGTTCGTGATCCGCCATGGCGGGGTCGAGATCGCCAGTGGCCGGGCGGCGGTCCTGTACGCGCAGTAGGTCCAGACGCCGGCAAGACGTCGGCAAGCCGGCACCGCATCCCGCACAATCCGCGCAATGACCACAGCCACCCCCCAACACCGCCGCGCCCTCGTCACCGGGGGCAGCGGCGACATCGGCAGCGCGATCTGCCAGCGCCTGGCGGCCGACGGCTGCGAGGTGATCGTCCACGCCAACCGCAACCTCGACCGTGCGCGCGAGGTGGTCGCCGCCATTGAGGCCGCTGGCGGCCGCGCCCGCGCGGTGGCCTTCGACGTCGCCGATGCCGCGGCCACCGCTGCGGCAATGGCGGACCTGCTGGAGCAGGGCGCCGTGCAGATCGTCGTCAACAATGCGGGCATCCACGACGACGCACCGATGGCGGGCATGAGCGAGCGTCAGTGGAAGGACGTCATCGACGTTTCGCTGCACGGCTTCTTCCACGTCACCCAACCGCTGCTGCTGCCGATGGCGCGCACGCGCTGGGGGCGGGTGGTCAGCGTGTCGTCGGTGGCGGCGGTGCTCGGCAATCGCGGCCAGACCAACTACGCCGCGGCCAAGGCCGCCCTGCACGGGGCAACCAAATCGCTGGCGCGGGAGATGGGCAGCCGCGGCATCACCTGCAATGTGGTCGCCCCCGGGGTGATTGCCGGGCGCATGGCCGACGCCGCCTTCCCGGCCGATGCCATCAAGCAGATGGTGCCGGCCGCGCGCGCCGGGCGGGCCGACGAGGTTGCGTCGCTGGTCGGTTTCCTGTGCTCGGAGGCGGCCGGCTACATCAACGGCCAGGTCATCGGCATTGACGGCGGCATGACCTGACTGAACGCCAGCAACTGCGCATTGGCTGCCCCGCGTGGCCTGGCGTAGGATCGGCGCATCGTCCCTGCCGGAGATCGCCATGCGTCGCGTCCTCCTTTCCGTTGTTCCCCTGTTGCTGGTCCTGCTTGCGGGTTGCCAGTCGACGTCGCAGCTGGTCACCGGCACGCCGCGCCCGCCAATCGATCCGGCGCAGGTGCGCGTCTACTTCACGCCGCCGCCGAACGGCTTCGAAGAAATCGCGCGCCTGGAAACTGCCAGCGGTGGCTTCACCTATGGCGAGCAGAACAAGCTCAATGACGTCATCAACAACCTGCGCATCGAGGCGGCCAAGCTCGGCGCCAATGGCGTGCTGTTCGTGGGCAGCGAAAACAGCTATGGCGGCAGCAGCATCGGCGTGGGTGCCGGTGGTGGCAGCTATGGCGGCTACCACGGTGGCAACTTCAGCTCGGGCGGCGTAGGCGTGAGCATCTCGCCGACCAAGAAGTACGCGACTGGCCTGGCAATCTACGTGGCCAATCCGCCGCCGCCGGAGCGGGCACTGCCGAACACTTCACCGCAGCCCACTCCGCCGCCCCCGCCGCAGGGTAAATAACGCTACGTCGTCCCTTCGTCGAACGCGGACAACGCATCGGGCGCCGACTCGGGCAACACGGGCCGGTTGGCGTCATCGATCAGCGCCGGATTGGCGCGGATGCTGCGGAACATCGCCGGAATGCCCCCGCGCTGGAACACGCCGCTCACGATGTGCGACGTGATGCGGCCGAAGTCGCGCAGCGGCTTGAAGTGGCTGGGGCGGAACTGCTCGTCGCCGTGCACGCTCTGGTAGCGCGACTCGATCGGCACCGACACGCAACGCGTGCCCAGTTGCTGCGCGGCCGAGATCAGGATCTGCGCTTCGAACACGAAATCCTCGCCCGGTACCTGGTCCAGCGCGGCAACGGCGGCCGGGTACAGGCGCTGGCCGCTCTGGCTGTCGGCGACGGCGTAGCCGGTGCCCCAGGCAATGCCCCAGTCGGCAAACTCATTTGCCAGGCGCCGATGCAGCGGCTGCTGCGACCGCCGGTACAGGCGCGCGCCAATGACGACGTGGCCGGGATGGCGGTTGGCCGAAGCCAGCAGGCGCGGAATGTCGCGGGCCAAGTGCTGGCCGTCGCCGTCCATCGTCACGATCGCGCGCGCACCCATGGCGAGCGCGGCGGCGAATCCATCGCGCAGGCTGGCGCCCTTGCCCTGGCGGGTCGGGTGACGCAGCAGGGTGATCGGCAGGTCGGCGATACGCTCGCCGGTGCCGTCGTCGGACCCGTCATCGATGACGATCACGCGCGGGCATTCAGCCAGCGCACCGGTGACCACTTCGCGGATGCGCATCGCTTCGTTGAGCGCGGGAATGACGACGACCAGGTCGTCGCGCGTCAGGCGGGCCGGGCGCATGGCGGGGAAGGCGTCATCAGGCATGCTCGCTCTCCGGCGTGGTGCGCTCCACGGCATTGCTCTTCAGCGAGGCGCTCACCGCCGACACGCTGTCCTGGTCGGCCAACGCAGTGACCTCCACCAGCAGGTCGTGGTCGGGCCCTGCAATCAGGCGCGCGCTGCCGTGGCCCCGTGCGAGCACGTCGAACAACGGCAGCATCTGCGCCATCGCGTTGTCAGCGGCCAGCTTCGACAGCGGCCCCGGCGTCTCATCGTGGTTACCGCGCGCGACCAGTTGCGCGCTCAGCAGCGTGCGCGCGGATGGTGATTGCCCGGGCTGCCGCGACAGCACCAGCGCGCCGCCCAGCAGGCCGTCGCTCGGTGCCATCCGCGCGAGCGGGCCGGTGGCCTGCCCGTCGTACGCGACCAGCAGCACCGCCTCGTCGCCGTTGGCCAGCTGCGCCAGTGCGTCGAGCAGTCCCTGGGCGAAGCTGGCCTCGCGCGCGCTGATCGCGCTGGCCGGCGCCATTGCACCGGTACCGATGGTCCAGTAGCCGGCGGCCGCGTTGTGCACGGAGTTGTGGAAGCGCGTCGGCGACAGCGACAGCGGGTCGCCGGCCAGCGTCGCGCACATGTAGTCGGTGATGCCCAGGTCGCCGTGGGTCGAGGCGAACACCGAGGGCAGTGTCGCCGGGTCGCGACCGGCATCCAGGCAGGCGGCCATCGCCACGTCGAGTGCGACGGCCACGGTGTCGGGGGCGCGTCGGCGTTCGTTGGCGGGCAGCAGTTGCGGCGACGGTCGCGAGGGTGCGTCGGCAGCGAGTGTGCCGTCGACGGCATGCGTGCGCGCCGCAGTCCACGAGGGCAGGCCGCGCGACCAGAAGCCGATGCCTTCGATGTGGGCCAGCAGCGTCGTCATGCGCGACCGAACACCAGCGAGCAGTTGTTGCCGCCGAAACCGAAGGAATTGTTCATCGCGAAGTTGATGGCTGCACGTTGCGGGTGGAAGCGGATCTGCGGACCGCAGGCGGCGTCCGGCACGGCGCTGTTGAGCGTGCCGGGCAGTTCGCCACGTTCGAGCGCGATGAGTGCGATGACCGATTCGACGATGCCCGCCGCGCCCAGCGTGTGGCCGGTCCAACCCTTGGTCGAACTGGCGTGCAGGCTGTCCGGGAACAACCGGGCGACCGCGGCCGCTTCGATCGAGTCATTGGCCGGCGTGGCCGTGCCATGCAGGTTGAGGTAACCAACATCAGCCGCAGCGATGCCGGCACGGGCGAGCGCATCGCGCATCGCCAGCTGCGCGCCCAGGCCATCCGGGTGCGGCGAAGACATATGGTGGGCATCGCTGGATTCGCCATAGCCGCGCAACTGCAGCCCGGCATCGCCGGGTCGCGCACGCTCGAGCACGGCGAACCCGCCGGCTTCGCCGAGTGACAGGCCGGTACGACCGGCATCGAACGGTCGGCACGGATCGGACGCGACCAGCTGCAGCGAATTGAATCCGTACAGGACGCTGCCGCACAGCGTGTCGACGCCGCCGACCAGCGCCGCGTCGGCGAGGCCTGCGGCAATCAGGCGTGCCGCCTGCGCGAACACCTTCGCGCTCGACGAGCAGGCCGTGGCGACGGTGACCGCAGGCCCGCGCAGCCCGGTTGCGTGCTGGACGAACTCACCGAGCGAATGCGGCGTGTGCACGTCGGCGCGTGCCAGATCGGCAGGGAATGCACCGTCGTCGAGATGGGCGTAGGCATCCTCGGTTGCACCGATGCTCGAGGTGGACGTGCCGACGACCACCGCGATGCGTTCTGCGCCGTGGCGTTCGATCAGCGTGGCGATCACGTCGGGAATGCCGTCCTGGTTCAGCGCCAACCAGGCGAGACGGTTGTTGCGCGAGTCCCAGCGGCTGAAGCGCTCCGGCAACGGCACGTCTTCCAGCCCGTCGACGCGGCCGATCCAGCATTCCAACGGCGCGCTGCCGAAATCGTTGCGGCGCAGGCCGCTGCGCGATTCGCGCAATGCCGTTGCCAGCGCCTCGCGGCCGCGGCCAACGGCGCTGGTCGCGGTATAGGCGCGGATCGCCAGCGCCGGCATTGCCGCGATGGCCGGGTTGGCAGGTTCACCAGTTTGCGGAAGTGCGAGCGGCACGCAGGACTCTCTAGCTACGAGCGCAGAGTATAGCCAGCGCCCCCTGCGCCCATCCGGCGGGTAAACTGAACGCCCTTGGTTTTCGTCGTTCGCACGCCCGTTCACAGTGACCAGCCGTACCGCCCACCGACTGGCCCTGTTTGGCGACCGCGACGTCCTCCATGCGATGGCGGTGGCGGGCGCGGCCTGCGTGTTCAGCGCCGGCCTGGTCTACCTGGGCTATTTCGTCCATGTCCTGCGGGTGGCGCGGCGGGCCCCGTGCCTGCCGCAGCACGGCCGCTGCGTGCTGCTGTTCGGCAAGCATTCCCCGCAGGGGCGCATCGACCACGATTTCGAGGCACGCCTGGACCGGGCCGTATCGCTGTGGAAGGTGTGCCCGCCGGCAAGCGTGGTGCTGCTGGGCGGTGGCGCCCCTGGCGAGGCCACCGAGGCGGAACTGGCGCGGCGTGGGCTGTTTGCCCGCGGCATCGCCGAAGACGCGCCCCTGCTGCTGGAGGCCGATTCGCGCGACACCCTGCAGAACCTGCGCAACGCGCGGACACTGCTGGGCGAACGGATGCGCTCGCGGGTAACCCTGCTCAGCAGCCGCTACCACCTCGCCCGCTGCTCGCTGTTTGCGCGGCGACTGGGGTTTGATGTCGAACTGTGCGCGGCCGAGCCGCGACTGCGCCTGGATCCGCGCACCTGGCTGCGCCTGGCCGGCGAGGCGGGGTATGTGTGCATGACCGACGTCGGCGCGCGCTGGGCGCACCTGATCGGAAACCAGCGGATGCTGGCCCGCGTCAGCTAGCTGCGCCTCCAAAACCCTGCCCCCTTGCGGGGGAGGGACAGGCCGCCCACGGCGGCCAGGGAGAGGGGCCGCAGTTACTTCTTCGCCTTCTGCGCCGGCACGAACTCCTCGCGCACCGCCTTCGCCAGCAGGTCCGGCGGCAGCAGGCCCTGGTCGAGCAGGAAGTTGTTGAAGGCGAGGCGGTCGAACTTGTCGCCCAGCGCCACCTCGGTCTCCATGCGCAGCTCGAGGATGCGGCTGTAGCCGTAGAAGTAGCTGCCGGCCTGGCCGGGTGCGTTGAAGGTGTAGCGGTCGAGCTCCTGCTTGGTCATCGCTTCCGACAATCCGACCTTGTCGCTCAGGATGCGGCCGGCCGCTTCGCGGTCGATCAGGCCGAGGTTGAGCATCGGGTCGAGCATCGCGCGCGCGGCGCGCATCAGGCGGAACTGAAGCGCGATCAGCTGGCCGTCGAGCGGCTCGTACGGAACCATCTCGGCTTCGGCGTACAGCGCCCAGCCTTCGACGTTGACCGAGTTGAAGGCGAACATCGTGCGCGCCAACGAGATGCCGCGCTCGACCATCGCCGTGAACTGCAGCTCATGGCCCGGGCGGCCTTCATGCGCCGACAGCGTCCAGCGCACCGCGTCGAAGTTGAAGTCGTCATACGACAGCGCCTTGCCGTCCGGCGTCGGCACCGACACCGGCAGCACGAACTGGCCCTGCTGGCCGGTGTTGCCGATCAGCGGCGCCGGCAGGAAATGCGGGGCCGGCTGCGCGGCCGATTCGGCCTCGCTGCCCAGGCGCATCACCATCGGGCGCTGCGGCACGTCGACGATGCGCTCGGCGCGGATGATCGGGTCGATCTGGTCGATCACCGTGCGGTAGCGCCCTTCGAGCTGGTCGTTGGGCATGTTCTGCTGCTTCAACGCGCGGATCACGCCGACGTAGTCGTGCGTGTCATTGACCTTCAGGCCCTTGTCCTTGGCGACCAGCGGGGCGAGCTGCTGCATCGCCGCGCGGGTCTCCATGAACTCGACCTGGGCGCGGCGGATCAGCAACTGCGGATCGATGTCGATGCCGTATTGCTTGAGCTGGTTGGCGTACAGCTCGGCCGGCAGGCGCGTATCGGTGCGCGCATCGGGCAGCACGCTGGCGCGCGCCCACTGGCCGTAGGCCTTGAGCTGCGTGTCCATTGCCGCGAGTGCTTCCTCGGCGCCGGCCACCTTGTACTTGGCAAACAGGTCCTTGATGCCGGCGACATAGGTGTCGACGTTGCCGAGCGCCTGCTCGACTTCAAGCTTGGTCGGACGCAGCAGCGACTTGTCGGTGGCGCGCTCCTCAAATCGGGCGCGTGCCAGTTCGGTGATCGGGGTCGTGCCCGGCGCCTGGCCGACATAGGCCTTGAGGCGGTCGAGCGCGCGTGCGCGGCGTTCCGGCGGCGTCTGGTCGGACAGCAGGCCCTGCATGCCGCTGAACACCATCTGTGGCGCATCGGTCCACGGCAGCGCCAGGCGCTCGTTTAGGGCGCTCGACTCGATGCTCTCGTCGGCGGCCTTGATCATGATCGCCAGGTCCTGGCGCACGTTCGGATCGCGCTCGGTGGCGAGCCTGGCCTGCAGTTCCGACTTCGCCTTGGCCGTCGCGTCGCGGAAGCGCTTGGCGTTTTCCGGCTTGAGGTCGGCCACGCGGTCGTCGTAACCGGGCACGCCGAAGAACGACATCTGCTCCGGTGCGAACTCGGCCTGCGCCTTGAGCAGGATCTGCGCGTACTCGTTGCTCTTGGTCACCCAGGCCGGTGACGCCTTGGCTGCGGCGGCCTTGCTGGACGTCTTGGCAGCCGGCGTGGCGGCCTGGAGCAGGGCGGGCGTACCCGCGGCGAGGGTGAGGGCGATGGCGAGTGTCAGCGGCTTGATCATGGCTTCGCGGGCTGGGGAGTCAGCGGCGAGCATGGCGGCTGGCGGGGCTGGAGGCCATACCCCGAAGGTCATGGCGCTGCTCAGCGGTGCCCATTACCGGAGGGCCGCCGTCGCGGGCCCCGGCCTACGCGCGCCCTCGGCTAGAAGTGGTCATTCCAGTCAGGTCGAACGAATGGCGCCAAAGGGAGCCAAGTCTTCGACGGCGGGAAGGATGGAGGGGACGGACTCACCGTCAACGGACCAGAGGTCAAGCCCGCCCAACAACCCGCCATGCTCGAAAACGAACGCGCCGCATAAATGTCCGTGGCGAGTGGTCCACTGGAAGTCCGCCAACACTCTCAAGGGCTCAGATGGGCATTTGCCTGCGATTGCAACATCGATGCTTGCGCATCCGCACGAGCAGTGCGCGATGACTCGGGCGTGATCCACTTGAGCGATGAACTCGGTGTTGTCTCCATCGCCATGCTCAAGCAGCCATTCGATGAGCGACCTCTCCTCGGCGGAGACGGGGCGATCGACAGCGATTCGATAGGGGGCGGCTGTCATCGTTTGAGAACAGGCACGGTCTCGGCTTTGGGAATATCAGGCATCGAGCGCCGAGCATATGCCCGGCCAATTCCGCGCCAGCATCTTTGTAAGCACCACCGTAATGACCAGCTGTGCCGGTGGCAGCATGAGCCACCAATAGTCCGCGACAAACCGAGTGGTGTTAACCAGCGCTCTGCCATACGGCTGTCCCATCGCCTCAAGCTGAGGTGCAATGAATACCGCGTAGACCTCTGCCGGAATCAGCAGGACCGACAAGCCTAAGAAGAGGGTGCCGTAAGTGAGCGCTGATACGGTGGCCGTGAACAACCATGGGCGAGGTAACGCCGCTTTTTGCCGAAATGCGCGGAACGCCGGCCAAATAACTGGCGCCAGCGTGATCAGGAACCATGCGATGGCCGCTAGAACCAAAAGGCCAATCAACCTTGCCCCGAACACTTCGACTACTTCCATCGCGGGTCCAACCCCCAATGAAGACACGCCCAGACATCGGGCCACCATTTTCGGACGTCCGCTATGGTTCGGAAGCGGACGTTGGTACCGGTCGCAGCCCGATGTCCGGTACCGGCAAGATGCGGCTGTGATGCCAAGGTCAAGCCGCTCCGTAGCGCGGCATCGGCAGGAATGAGCGGTCGAAAGTCACTTTCCAGGACCCTGCTTCTCCCACCGGGACAGGATTGCATCGTAGCGATCCGCTTGCGATTCCCATCGCTGCAGGAGTGCGTCCATCCGGGCTTGTTGGGCATCGCTGCGCTTCAATTGGTCATCAGCGCGTTTTGCTTGTGCCTCCACGACTCGCATCTGACGGTCGTAGTCTTCAATCTGACGCTTCATCTCAGGATTGACCATCTCTCCCTGAGGGCGACTGTCCGCGCAGGCCGAAACGAAAAGGCTAGCGGAGACGGACAACAGCAGATACTTCTTCATTGAGCCAACGTCCCCATTTCGAATGTCGTTGATCGCCTGAAGCGAGCCGAGCCGCGGAACAGCTCCGGCTCGAATGAACGCTCAGGGCTGCTTCAGGCAGCGCCCGAAGAACTCCTCGGTCAGCTTCAACCGGTGCAGGTTGTCGGCGCCCTTGAGGCCGTGCTTCGCACCCGGGTAGGTCATCAGCTCGAACGGCTGGCCGCGCTTCTGCAGTGCACTCATCAGCACGGTCGAGTTGGTAAACAGCACGTTGTCGTCGGCCATGCCGTGGATCAACAGCAGCTTCGACTTCAGACCCTCGATGTGCTGCAGCACGCGCGCGTCGCGGTAGCCGTCGGTGTTGCCGGCGGGCAGGCCCATGTAGCGCTCGGTGTAGTGCGTGTCGTACAGGCCCCAGTCGGTGACCGGTGCGCCGGCGACGCCGCAGGTGTACTGGTCCGACGCCTTGGCCAGCAGCATAAGCGTCATGTAGCCGCCGTTGGACCAGCCGTACACGCCGATGCGCTTGCCATCGACCCACGGCTGCTGCTTTAGCCACTCCACGCCCTTGAGCTGGTCGGCCACTTCCACCGTGCCCTGCTTGCCGTACAGCGCGCCACCAAAGGCCGCGCCACGACGCGGCGTGCCGCGGTTGTCGAGCGAGAACACCACATAGCCGTGCTGCGCCAGGTACTGGTTGAAGTCCGGCGCCCAGGTGCGCTTGACCGTCTGCGAGGCCGGGCCGCCATAGACCAGCACCACCACCGGATACTGCTTTCCGGCCCGGAAGCCGGCCGGCTTGAGCACGCTGTAGTGCAACGGCGTGCTGCCGTCGGCGGCGGTGAGGGTGCCGAACTCGATCGGTTGCTGCGCGGCGGCGAACTTTGCGTACGGATGCTGCGGGTCGGTCAGCTCATTCTTGAGCAGCGCGGCGATGCGGGTGCCGTCGTTGCGATACAGCTCCAGCTGCGGCGGCGTGGTCGGGTTCGACCAGTTGTCGACGAAGACGCTGGCGTTGAGGGCGAAGCTGGCCATGTGCACGCCATCGGACTTCGATAGCCGTGCGATCGCGCCGCCTTCGAGCGGTACGCGATAGACCTGCGCGTCCAGCGGCGAATCCTTGCCGGCGGCGAAGTAGACCTGGCCGGCGGTTTCGTCGACTGCGAGCACGGCATCCACCGGCCAGTCACCGCTCGTCAGTGCCTTGGCATTGCCGCCGTTGGCGTCGAGCACGTACAGGTGTTCGAACCCGCTGCGCTCGCTGTTCCACAGGATGCGACCGTCCTTGAGGAAGTGCAGGTCGTTGTGCAGCGGCACCCAGGTCTTGCTGGTCTCGGTGACCAGCACGCGCTGCCTGCCACTGCCCAGGTCGCTCTCGATCAGCTCTAGCGTGTGCTGGTCGCGCGACTGGCGCTGGAAGGTCAGGTGCTTGGGGTCGCGCCAATCGACGCGCGCCAGGTAGATGTCCTGTTCCTTACCCAGATCGATCCACTTCGCAGCGGCGCCGCTCTTGGGTGTCACCACGCCCAGCTTGACCAGCACGTTGTGGTCGCCGGCGGCCGGATAGCGCTGCTCGACCACTTCGGTGCGATCCGGATACACCTCGTAGCGCTTCTGCACCGGCACCGGCGTTTCATCGATGCGGGCGAACGCGATGGCCGAGTCATCCGGTGCCCACCAGTAACCGGTGTGGCGGTCCATTTCCTCGTCGGCGACGAACTCGGCGACACCGTTGCCGATGGTCGCGCTGCCGTCGCGGGTGAGCTGGACCTGCCTGCCGCTGGAAAGGTCGATCACCCACAGATTGCGTTCGCGGACGAAGCTGACAAAGCCGCCCTCGGGCGACAGCTTCGGATCGGTGGCGAAGCCTTCGCCACTGGTGAGCTTGCGCACCGCTGCCTTGCCCGACTTCGACAGGTCGTAGAGGTACAGCTCGCCGCCCAGCGGGAACAGCAGCGTCTTGCTGTCCGCCGCCCACTGGTATTCGACGATGCCGCTGAACGCAGCGATGCGCTGGCGCTCGCGGCGCGCCTTCTCGGCGTCGCTGAGGACTTCGTCGCCGGGCAGGATGTCGTCGGCATCCACCAGCTTGACGGTCTGGCCGCTGGCCACGTCGTAGGCCCACAGGTCGAGGCGGTTCTTGTTGGTCTCCTTGCCGCGCAGGAAGGTGACGCGGCTGCCGTCCGGCGCGACCTTCGCCTTCATCAGGCTCGCACCCGACAGCGGCGCATCACCGGCCAGCGCTTCGAGCGTCAGCTTTTGCGGTGCAACGGGCGCGGTCGGCACGTTCGCTTGGGCGGCGGCGAGTGCGGGGACGGAGGCGATCGACATGGCAATCAGGCAGGCGGCAGCGCCGCGGGCGGTGAAGTTCTTCATTCTTTCTCGGGCGGGCTGTTATCGGGCGTGCTGTTATCAGGCGGGCTGTTAGCTGGAGTCCCGAAAAGGATCTTGTGCATTTCCGGGGTCATCTCGCGCTTGGCGTAGCGCTCCGCCACCGCGTATGCCCGCTGCACCGCCGGTCGCGCGGCCACGGCGGCATGCCAGCGGCGCAGGTTCGCGAACGGCTCCAGGTCCAGCGGCGCCTTGGTGTACGGATTGATCCACGGGTGCGCGGCCATGTCGGCAATGCTGAAATGGCCGGCGATGAACTCGCGATCGGCCAGGCGCTTGTCGAGCACGCCCAGCAGGCGCAGCACTTCGCGCTTGTAGCGGTCCTTGGCGTATGGCAGGTCTTCGGGCGCATAGACGTGGAAGTGGCCGTACTGGCCGGTCATCGGCCCCAGTCCGCCCATCTGCCAGTGCAGCCACTGGTTGACCTCGACGCGGCCGCGCAGGTCGTCGGCGAAGAACTTGCCGGTCTTGTTGGCCAGGTACAGCAGGATCGCGCCCGATTCGAACACGCTGATCGGCTCGCCACCGTCGGCCGGTGCACGGTCGACAATCGCCGGCATCTTGTTGTTCGGCGAGATCTTCAGGTACTCGGGCTTGAACTGGTCGCCGGCGCCGATGTCGACCGGGTGGATGGTGTATTCCAGCCCTGCTTCTTCGAGGAACAGGGTGATCTTGTGACCGTTGGGGGTCGGCCAGTAATGCAGGTCGATCATCAGTCGCGCCCTGGCAATGGGAGGTCGGAGTGTAAGGCCGCCGGCCCGGTCCCGGGGCGTGCCGAACGGCCAGAAGGTGCAAGGTCCAGGTTGGCGAGGCCCGCGGCCGGCCGGTACCCTAGCCGGCCCGCATTCCAACGGCCCCCGCCGCATGACGCAGACGTCCGAACGCCCCCTCAATCCCCTTCCGGCCCTGATCTTCAGCTCGCGATGGATGCAGCTGCCGCTGTACCTGGGCCTGATCGTCGCCCAGGGCGTCTACGTCGTGTTGTTCATCAAGGAGCTGTGGCACCTGCTGTCGCACGCCACCTCCTTTGGCGAGCAGCAGATCATGCTCGCGGTGCTGGGCCTGATTGACGTGGTGATGATCTCCAACCTGCTGGTGATGGTGATCGTCGGCGGCTACGAGACCTTCGTCTCGCGCCTGCGCCTGGAGGGCCATCCGGACCAGCCGGAGTGGCTGAGCCACGTCAATGCCAGCGTGCTCAAGGTGAAGCTGGCGATGGCGATCATCGGCATCTCCTCGATTCATCTGCTCAAGACCTTCATCGCCATTGGCGGCCTCGGCGCCGATCCGGCGATCGCCGCGGCGGCGGCTGTCGCGGCCGGGAGCGATCCCGCCAAGCCCATGGTCTATACCCAGGCCGGCGTGATGTGGCAGACCATCATCCACTGCGTGTTCATCCTGTCGGCCATCGGCATCGCCTACACGGACAAGCTGATGGCGCAGGTCGGCAAGCCGCACAAGGCGGACCACTGACGGGTATTGCTACTTCGCGCGCGGCCGCATGATCGCCGCGCGCAGTTTGCGTGCGTCGGCGCGGTCGGAGTACACCAGTCCGTCCGCGCCGCGCTCGATGCCCAGCGCCGAGTAGGCCGCCTCCAGCGACGGAAACTGTCGCGACTGCGCGTAACGCTGGTACGCCGGCACGAACACCGCCGCGCCGGCAAGTTCGTCCAGCTTCGCCATGAAAGCTTCCGGCGCGACTTCGCCGGTGCCGTGCAGGCAGCAGCGCGAGTACTTCGACAGCACCGCGTCCAGGCTGCTGCGGTGCCCGCGCCGCAGCGCCAGTTCCGCCTCCAGCCAGAACGCCGCGCCGGCCCAGTACACGCGCATCGTGCCGCGCCGGCCCAGCCCGTCCAGCGGCATGCCGCTGTGCTCGCGCTGGCCGCGGCCGAAGCCGGCATCGAGCTCCCGCCACGCCGCCTCGGGCGACAGCAATCCGGCCCGGGCCCGCAGGACATTCTGGTAGTAGCTGGCCAGGCCCTCGGCCAGCCAGCGCCCTTCGCGGCCCAGGTAGGGGTGGAACAGGTGCGACAGCTCGTGCACCGCGGTCCAGTCGCCGCGCAATTCGGCCAGGTTGGCGTCGCGGCGAACGAACAGCAGCACCGACACGTCGTCGCCGCGCTGGGTCTGGCCCCACGGCACCGGGCTGTCGTCGTCGCTGTCGATCTGGGTGATGCGGACGGTGGCGTCGGTCAGCGGATAACGCCCGAACGCGGTCAGCGTCGCCCCCGCGGCTTCGGCCAGCCAGCCCTGCAGTACATCGATGCGGGCCGGATCGGTGGTCTCGACCACTTCCACGTGCAGCGTATTGCCGCCAGCGCTGAGGACGCGTTCGTTCACCACGGGTTTGCCGTCGCCGGCCCTGGCCGGGACTGCGGCGAGCATTGCCAGCAACAGAAGCTTGGAGTGCACGACGCGGCGCTCCCTTCAGGGGGATGGGTGACGGCCCCGGTACAATACCCGGATGGATGTCTCCCACCTGCTCGACGCGCTGAACCCAGCGCAGCGCGAGGCCGTCAGCGCCCCGCCCGGTCACTACCTGGTCCTCGCCGGCGCCGGTTCCGGCAAAACCCGCGTGCTCACCCACCGCATCGCCTGGCTCAACGAAGTCCATGGCGTGCCCACCCACGGCATCCTGGCGGTGACCTTCACCAACAAGGCTGCCGGCGAGATGCGCGCGCGCGTCGACGCGCAGCTGCGCAACGGCGCCCGCGGCATGTGGATCGGCACCTTCCACGGACTGGCCCACCGCCTGTTGCGTCTGCACTGGCAGGAAGCCAAGTTGCCCGAAGGCTTCCAGGTGCTCGACTCCGATGACCAGCTGCGCCTGGTCAAGCGTGTGGTGCAGGGCCTGGAGATCGACGAGGCCCGCTTCCCGCCGCGCCAGATCGCGTGGTGGATCAACGCCCAGAAGGACGAGGGCAAGCGCCCGCAGAACATCCAGCCCGCCGGCAACGATCCGTGGGCGGATGTGATGCTGAAGTCCTACACTGCCTACCAGGAGCGCTGCGAGCGCGCGGGGCTGGTCGACTTCGCCGAGCTGCTGCTGCGCGCGCACGAGCTGCTGCGCGACAACCCGGCGCTGCTGGCGCATTACCGCCACCGCTTCCGCGAGATCCTGGTGGACGAGTTCCAGGACACCAACGCGATCCAGTACGCATTCGTGCGCGTGCTTGCCGGCGACAGCGGCCACGTGTTCGTGGTCGGCGACGACGACCAGTCGATCTATGGCTGGCGCGGCGCCAAGGTCGAGAACATGCAGCGCTTCCTGAAAGACTTTCCAGGAACGCAGACGATCCGCCTGGAGCAGAACTACCGCTCCAGCGCCAACATCCTGGAAGCGGCCAACGCCGTCATCGCGCACAACCCCGACAGGCTCGGCAAGAACCTGTGGACCGACAGCGGCACCGGCGAGCCGATCGACCTGTACGCGGCCTACAACGAGATGGACGAGGCGCGCTTCGCCGTCGAGCGGCTGCGCCAGTGGGTGCGCGACGGCGGCAGCTTCGGCGAGGTCGCGGTGCTGTACCGGAGCAACGCACAGTCGCGTGCATTCGAAGAAGCCTTGCTGTCCGAACAGGTGCCGTACCGCGTCTATGGCGGCCAGCGATTCTTCGAGCGCGCCGAAATCAAGGACACGCTGGCGTACCTGCGCCTGATCGCCTCGCGCCTGGACGATGCCGCCTTCGAGCGCGCGGTCAACACGCCCACGCGCGGCATCGGCGAACGCACGCTCGATGAAGTGCGCCGGCGCGCGCGCACCGACGGCGTCGCCTTGTGGGAAGCAGCACGGCGCACGGTCGCCGACAACGGCCTCACCGCGCGTGCGCGCAATGCCATCGCCGGCTTCCTGGCGCTGATCGACGACGTCGACACCGAAGTGCAGACGATGACGCTGCCCGAGAAGATCGACCACGTGCTGGTCCGCTCGGGATTGCGCGACCATTACTTCAACGAATCGCGCGGCCAGCTCGATTCGCGCGTGGACAACCTCGACGAACTGGTCTCGGTGGCCTCGCGCTTCACTCGCAACGACGAGGAAGACGCCGCGGCGATGCCGGAGCTGGTCGCCTTCCTCAGCTATGCCGCGCTCGAAGCCGGTGAAGGCCAGGCCCAGGCCGGCGAGGAGGGCGTGCAGCTGATGACGCTGCACAGCGCCAAGGGCCTGGAGTTCCCGCTGGTGTTCCTGGCCGGCATGGAGGAGGGCGTGTTCCCGAGCGGGCGTTCGACCGAGGAATCCGGGCGGCTCGAAGAAGAGCGGCGCCTGGCCTACGTCGGCATCACCCGCGCCCGCCAGAAGCTGGTGCTCAGCTACGCCGAAACGCGCCGCATCCACGGCGCCGACATGTACGGCGTGCCATCACGCTTCCTGCGCGAGATCCCGCCGGCGCTGCTGCACGAAGTGCGGCCGAAGGTCCAGGTGTCGCGGCCGATGTACAACTCGCAGCCGCGCCGTGACATGGGCCACGCCGCGATCGAAGTCCCGCCGATCAAGCTGGGTGCGATGGTGCGCCATCCCAGCTTCGGTACCGGCACCGTCACCGACTACGAAGGGGCCGGTGCGCACGCACGCGTGCAGGTCAACTTCGACGACGCGGGCAGCAAGTGGCTGGTGCTGGCGTACGCGAACCTGCAGCCGGCCTGAGTCCGCCGCAGCCGCCGCCGGTGGCGGCTCAGGCGCCGGTGCGCAACCGCGGTTGTTCGTCGAGGGTGCCGTCCGGGCGCAGGGCCACGCAGCGCCGCCGGTCGCGGTCGACCAGCACCGGCACGGGGTCCTGGAACAGCGGACGGCGCACAAACTGCAGCGTCCACTGGAAGTGCTCGAGCGCCCCCAATGCCTTGACCTGCGCCTCGGTCAGCCCGGCGCGCAGGGCGTCGACGTCGAGTTGCGGGGCGGGTTTTCGTCGTTCTCGAGCAGACACACCGGGTCCTTCAGCGATAGCGGCCCACGTGCGTCCAAGCGCCCGCGGCAAGGGATTACCTGCTCGGTGTATCGGCGCGACGGCTGCGATCTTTAGCAGGACGGGGCACTCAGTCGCCGGACTGCGCGGGGCCCTCGATGCGCTTGCCCCAGTCCTCGACCTCCTGGCGATGCAGCCGGGTCTCGATCAACTTTCGCCATGACGGCACCAGCGGCAGGTCCAGCGCCGGGCGCAATTCATCCGCATCGAGCCGGCGCTCGAACAGGAGCGCTCCGAGCCGTCGCAGCGACCACAGCGGGAACGGCCGCGCGTCCAGCGTCATCACGTCTCCCGCGGCAACCGCGCCAGGCTGCAGCACGCGGTAATACCAGCCGGTACGCCCGCTGCCCTGCACGCGCCGCGCCATGTCGGCGACTCCGAAACGGTCGTTGAGCTTCCAGCACGGCTGCCGTCCCTGGCTGACCTCCAGCAGCGCGTCGCCGACGCGGAAGCGGTCGCCGAGGCAAACCTCGCCCTCGGTCAGCCCGCTGCTGCTGAGGTTCTCGCCGAAGGCACCCGCTGCGCGAAGGCGATCCAGGTCCCCCAGTTCGGCGCGCCAACCGGCGTAGTGGTCAAACGGATAGTGGTGGATCGCCTTGTCCGGACCGCCGTGCACGCGCGGATCGCCCTGCTCGTCACCGACCAGGCCCAAGGTCTCGATGCGCACGCGATCGGGTGCCGGCTGCTTGTCGATCGCGCTGATGCTGCCCGGACGCGTATAGGGACGCGCCTTTCCAAGCAGCACGGCATCAAGGACCAGGTGCAGTCGAGCAGACTCAGGCATGGGCCGATTGTGCATCGGCAGCGAGGTGGCGAAAACTACCGATGCGTCCGGAGCCACCGCGACCCTCACCTGGCGTCGTGGAAGATCACCCCAAGGGTATGCCGGCGTCCCGAATGGATCCGGCTGACCCCGTGCCGCATCTGCACCCGGTAGATGCCGCGCGCTCCCCGGACCGGCCGCTCCCGCACGGCGAACACCACCGCATCGCCCTGGTGCAAAGGCACCACCTCCGCGCGCGACTGCATGCGCGGCCGCTGCTCGGTCAGGACGAACTCGCCGCCTTCGAAGTCACGCTGTGGTTGCGACAGCAGCACCGCAAGCTGGAGCGGAAAGATGTGCTCGCCGTAGACATCCTGATGCAGGCAGTTGTAGTCGCCGCTGTCGTAGCGCAACAACAGCGGTGTCGGCCTGACCTGTCCGGCCTCGTGGCAACGCTCGACAAACCGATCGTGTTCAATCGGAAAGCGCACGTCGATCGACATCGCCTCGTTCCAGCGGTTGGCGATGGCGACAAGATGCGGGTAGATCGTCGCCCGCATTGCCGCGATGGCTGCCGGCAGCGGATAGGCGAAGTAGCGGTATTCGCCGCGGCCGAAGCCGTGCCGGGCCATTGTCACCGTGCTGCGGAAGCCATCGGGGCGGTCGTAGAGGGCGGCGATCGCTTCGCAATCGGCCGGTTCGAGCAGCGCCGGTATGCGCGCGCTGCCGCGGCTGTCGAGCTGGGCCGCCACGCCGGCCCAGTCCACCCACTCGATGCGCTGCACCAGGCTGTCGGGACGCCAGACCCGCTGGAGGAGGGCGCTCATGCGCACGCTTCCCCATCAGGCACGGCGCGCTCGCGGGCAGAGAAGGGATTCATAGCGTTCCTCATGGCTGGGACGCAGATGAATCTAGGCGCGCTGCGCCGGTCGGGATATCCGGTTCTTGCTTCGAACGGACCCTACTTCAGCGCGATGCCGAAGTGGAACGCCTCGATCCGCAACCCTTCGCGCAGGTAGAACGCATGCGCGTCCTGACGGTGCGTGCCCGAATCGAGCTGCAGGCGCGCGCAGCCAAGGCGGCGCGCTTCGGCCTTGAGCCAGTCGAGCATGGCCTTGCCATGGCCGCGACTGCGCGCGTTGGCGTCGGTCACCAGGTCATCGACGTAGACGTGCTTGCCGACGGCAAGCATTTCCATCACCCGCCAGCAGGCGAACGCGCGCGGCGCACCGGCATCGTCAAACAGCACCGTCGCCCGGCAGCCTTCGCCAATCTGGCGCAGCATCTGGGTGACGAAGCGGTTCTCGTCGAACTCGGGTCGCAGCTGCTGGACCAGCGGCCAGATCGCACGCAGGTCGGTTTCGGCGGTGAGAGTGCGGATGTCACATCCGCGTTGCAGGGTCGTCATCGCGCCAGGTTTACCAGCTGAAGAGCTTGTACTGCACCGGCGAGATCGGGCCCTCGCCCTTGCTGCTGTCGAGGACGCCGTCGCCGTTGTTATCCACCAGGTAGTACACCGGGCCGCGGGCGGGGGTGATCTTCACCACGCGCAGCTGTCCTGCGACGTGGTACTCCTCGATGACGTCGCCGCCCTCGACCGTGCGCGTGCGCACTTCGGCGCCCTGCAGGCCGGCGGTCGGGTCGTCGCCTGCACCCATGGTCGCGCATGCCGTCAGGGCGAGCGGCAGCAACAAAAGGGCGAGCAGGTGGTTGCGCATGGCGGTCTCCAGTCCGGTGGGGGTCGCAGGCGACAGCATACGCGCACGAGCCCGCGCCGGCGGTGACGGAGGCGTGGACGAGGCCGCGGATGCGCGTCCCGGCGCGCGCGCGCCCCGGCACACTCCACCCCGTAGAATCGCCTCATGAACCAGCCGACCCCCCGCCTCGTCCTGATCGATGGCTCCAGCTATCTCTACCGCGCATTCCACGCGCTGCCACCGCTGACCAACGACGCGGGCGAACCGACCGGCGCGCTGTTCGGCGTGGTCAACATGCTGCGCGCGACGCTGAAGGAACAGCCCACCTACGTCGCCTTTGTCGTCGACGCGCCAGGCCCGACCTTCCGCGACGAGATCTACCCGGACTACAAGGCCAATCGCCCACCGATGCCGGACGACCTGCGCGCGCAGGTGCAGCCGATGTGCGACATCGTCGAGGCGCTGGGCATCACCATCCTGCGCATTCCCGGCGTCGAAGCCGACGACGTGATCGGCACGCTGGCGTTGCGCGCGGCCGAACAGGGCATCGACGTCACCATCTCCACCGGCGACAAGGATTTCGCCCAGCTGGTGCGTCCGGGCATCGCCCTGGTCAACACCATGAGCGGCGGCCGCCTCGATTCCGAAGCGACGGTCATCGACAAGTTCGGCGTGCGACCGGACCAGATCATCGACCTGCTGTCGTTGATGGGCGACGCCGTCGACAACATTCCCGGCGTCGACAAATGCGGCCCGAAGACCGCGGCCAAATGGCTCGGCGAATACGGCACGCTCGAGGCGGTCATCGCCAATGCCGACAACATCAAGGGCAAGATTGGCGAGAACCTGCGTGCGGCGCTGCCGCGACTGCCGCTCAATCGCACGCTGACCACCATCCGCACCGACGTCGAGCTCGAACGCGCGCCCACCGAGCTGGCCCTGCGCGCGCCGCACGCCGACGATCTGCGCGTGATGTACGCACGCTACGGTTTCAAGCAGGCGCTGAAGGAACTCGAAGGCGGCGCGGCAAGCGACGACGGTCGCGGTGGCGGCGCCGGCGTGCGCAATACCGCTGCCGGCTACGCACGTTCGGCCTCCGCGCCAAACGAGACGCCGCATCCGGAACTCGCCGCACCCGGCGAGTACGAGACCATCCTTACCCTGGACCAGCTCGACGCCTGGATCACGCGCCTGCGCGAAGCCGACGAGTTCGCCTTCGACACCGAGACCGACTCGCTCGATCCCATGCAGGCTCGGCTGGTCGGACTGAGCTTCGCGGTGGAAACGGGACGCGCGGCCTACCTGCCGCTGGGGCACGACTACCCGGGCGCGCCGGCCCAGCTTGATCGCGACCAGACGCTGGCCGCGCTCGCGCCGCTGTTCGCCGATGGCAACAGGAGGAAGCTCGGACAGCACGGCAAGTACGACCTGCATGTCCTGCGCCGCAACGGCGTCGAGGTGGCCGGCTACGCCGACGACACCATGCTCGAGAGCTTCGTCTACAACGCCACCGCCACGCGCCACGACATGGATTCGCTGGCCAAGCGTTACCTCGGCTACGACACCATCAAGTACGAGCAGGTCGCGGGCAAGGGCGCCAAGGCCATCTCGTTCTCGCAGGTCGCGCTCGACGATGCAACGCGCTACGCCGCTGAAGATGCCGACGTGACGTTGCGCCTGCATCGCACGCTGGCGCCGAAGCTGCTGGCCGAGCAGGGGCTGGAGCGCGTCTACCGCGAGATCGAAATGCCACTGGTTCCCGTGCTTGCGCGGATCGAGGCCAACGGCGTGATGATCGACGGCGACGAGCTGCGCCGGCAGTCGGCCGATCTCGGCCGGCGCATGCTGGCCGCGCAGCAGAAGGCGACCGAAATGGCCGGTCGCAGCTTCAACCTCGATTCGCCCAAGCAGCTGGGCCAGCTGTTGTTCGACGAACTCAAGCTGCCGGCGCTGGTGAAGACGCCATCGGGCGCGCCCTCGACGAACGAAGAGGCGCTGGAGGCGATAGCCGAGCAGCACGAACTGCCGCGCGTCATCCTCGAGTACCGCGGCTTGGCCAAGCTGCGCAGCACCTACACCGACAAGCTGCCGGAGATGGTCAACCGCGATACCGGCCGCGTCCACACCAGCTACCACCAGGCGGGTGCGGCGACCGGGCGCCTGGCGTCGAGCGATCCGAACCTGCAGAACATCCCGATCCGCACCGACGACGGGCGCCGCATCCGCCAGGCCTTCGTCGCGCCGCCGGGTCGCCGCATCGTCGCCTGCGACTACTCGCAGATCGAGCTGCGGATCATGGCGCACCTGTCGGAGGACGCCGGCCTGCTGCGCGCGTTCGAATCCGGCGCCGACATCCACCGCGCCACCGCCGCCGAAGTGTTCGGAAAGGCCATGGACGAGGTCAGCGGCAACGAGCGCCGCGCGGCCAAGGCCATCAACTTCGGCCTCATGTACGGCATGGGCGCCTTTGGTCTGGCGCGCCAGCTGGGCATTGCCCGCGGCGAAGCGCAGGACTACATCGCCCTGTACTTCAGCCGCTACCCGGGCGTGCGCGACTTCATGGAGCGCACCCGCCAGCAGGCCCGCGAACAGGGTTACGTCGAGACCGTGTTCGGCCGCCGCCTGTACCTGGAGAACATCCAGGCCCGCAACCAGGGCCTGCGTGCCGGCGCCGAGCGCGCCGCGATCAACGCGCCGATGCAGGGCACCGCCGCCGACATCATCAAGCGGGCGATGATCACCATCGACGCGTGGCTGGCCGGGCAGGGCGAGCGCGCGCTGATGGTGCTGCAGGTCCACGACGAACTGGTGTTCGAGGTCGAGGAAGGCTTCGTCGATACCCTGCTGGCCGAAGTCGGGTCGCGGATGTCCGGCGCGGCTGAACTGAAGGTGCCGCTGGTGGTCGACAGCGGGGTCGGCGCCAACTGGGATGAGGCACACTGAGCCACACCCCAGCCGACGGACGGCACACCCGGGACCGCCTTCTGGGCAGGTGAGGGCTCCGGCCAGTTTCATGCCACCGCATTCAGTGTTTCGCTGAACGGGAAATGCGCGGGGGTAATCGTTTTCTCAGGATGAATCTGTCCTGAATCCAACAAATTGTTAACCCCCATCTTCACGAACCATCCATGTACGGAATGGTCATATAGGTCGCGACAGGTGCAACGCCTGTCGCAGATCTCTCCCTCCCCTGGAGTGATCCCCCGGAGCGAAGGCCCCTCCCCAGGTCCCGCTCCACCAGCCCCGCCGGCCCCCCCTGCCTGCGGGGCTTTTT
>DATDBI010000260.1:0-12304 GCA_036524915.1 Lysobacter sp.
CCAAGGACGCGGACGGACGGATGGAGGGCTTGCAGGCGAGCTTGGAGCCGCTCGCGGCGGAACGGCGACAGGGCGGATGCGCCCTCGAGGACGATCATGTCCGGGGAACCGTGCAACGTCGGGCCCGACATTGTAACGAAGAGCCCGCTGCCCCGCCTGTTCGGATGCGGATGACCTGCAAAACCGCCTCGTGGCAGGGCTTTCAGCCCCGACAGGTGAAAAGGGAGCGGCTGGCGCCCCCTTTCACCGGACCGGTCAGGCGCCCGGCTTGACCGCCGCGGTGCGGGTGGCCTGCTCGGCGGCCAGCTTGTCGAGGGCCTCGCGCAGGGCTGCCGGCGGGATGTAGCCGCCGAGCTGGACCCCTTCGCTGCTGAGGATCATCGGCGTACCGGTCAGGCCCACGCGCTGGCCGATGTCGTACTGCTGGTTCACCGACGTCTTGCAGCTGGTGTATTTGGGCGTGCGGTCGTTCTTGGCGTCGGTCAGGGCCTTGCGGCGGTCCGGCGCGCACCACACCGACACCATCTTCTTGTAGTCGTCGCTGCCCAGGCCCATGCGCGGGAAGGCCAGGTATTCGATGGCGATGCCCTGGCGGTTGTACTCGGCAATCTCGCTGTGCAGCTTGCGGCAGTAGCCGCACTCGACGTCGGTGAAGACGGTCACGGTGTACTTGGGCTTGGCCGGGGCGAAGACGATGCGCTCGCTCACCGGGATTGTCTGCAGCAGCTCCTTGCGCACCGCCGCCATGGCGTCTTCGCTGAGGTTCTTCTTTGCATTGACGTCGAACAGCGCGCCGCCGGAGCCCGGCAGGAACAGGTAACGGCCGTCATCGCTGACGTAGACCACCTGCCCGGCCACGATCGCCTCGCGGAAGCCCGGCATCGGTGACGCGCCGACCTTTTCGACTTCGACCTGGGGATTGAGCGCACGCACCGCTTCGACAGCGCGTGCATCCGCGGTACCCGCCTTGGGCTTGGCTGCGACGGCGATCACCGCCGGCGTGGCGCTGCCAGGCGCCTGCGCTGCGCCACCGGGCGCTTGCGCACAGGCGGAGAGGCTGATTGCGCCGAGCGCGGCGAGGAGAATTCGCTTCATCTGGGATTCCTGACGGTGGCCGCCGTACGGCAGCCCGTGTTGGGGGATGCCCGGATTGTGGCACGAGACTCCTGTGCGGCCAGTGCCCTTGGTCCCGGAGCGGTTCATGCTTTGCGCGTGCAGGTGGCGCCCGCACGGCTTGCGCGGTACCGGCCGCCAGGATCGGGAAAAAATCGCCCTACCCGCGCGGGTGATGGCGCGAGTGAAGCTGCTTGAGCTGCTCCCGGGCCACCAGGGTGTAGATCTGGGTGGTCGACAGCGAGCTGTGGCCCAGCAGCATCTGCAGCGCGCGCAGGTCCGCGCCGTGGTTGAGCAGGTGCGTGGCGAAGCTGTGGCGCAGGCCATGCGGGCTGATCCGGGCCGGGTCGATGCCGGCGAATCCCGCATAGCGCTTTACCAGCGTCCAGAACAGTTGCCGCGTCGGTGCCTCGCCGGCGGCGGTCAGGAACAGCGGCGCCAACCCGCGCTTGCCGGCCAGCTGCGGGCGTGCAGTCGCAAGGTAGCGCTCCAGCCAGTGCTGGGCCTCCTCGCCGAGCGGCACCAGCCGCTCCTTGCTGCCCTTGCCCGTCACGCGCACCACGCCCTGGCGCAGGTTGACCGCGGTCGCGGGCAGGTTGACCAGTTCGCTGACCCGCAACCCGGCCGCATACATCAGTTCGAGCATCGCGCGGTCGCGCAGACCGCCGGGGTCGTCGATGTCCGGCGCCTTCAGCAGGGCTTCGATCTGGCTTTCGGCCAAGGCCTTGGGCAGCGACCGCGGCAGTTTTGGTGGTTCCAGCAGCGCGGTCGGGTCATCGCTGCGCTCGCCGCGTCGCACCTGCCAGGCATAGAACGCCCGCAGCGCCGACAGCAGCCGCGCATTGCTGCGTGGCGAGTAGCCCAGCTGGGCGCGCCAGGCGAGGTAATCAAACAGGGTCGCGCGGTCCGCGCCGACCAGCCCCCCACCGCGTCCATCGCGCCAGCGCGCGAGCAGTTCGAGGTCGCGCCGGTAACTGTCGAGCGTGGGCTGGACCAACCCGTTCTCGGCCCAGATCGCGTCGACAAACGCGGCGATCACGCCGCCGTCGGCATCGCGCAGTTCCGGCAGCGCCATCGCCACGCCGCGCCGCTGCGCGGGAGTCGATGCGGGAGTTCGTGCGCTCATGCGCGAAGCTTAGCCGCCGTGCGGCCGAGCGGCTATCCTGATGCGATGGCATCGCCCTCCTCCACTCCCCGCCCCGCCGCGCTGATCGGCTGGCGCCTGCTCGCCCTGCTCTACGACCTGTGGCCGGTAGTGGCGCTGTGGATGCTCGCGTCGACGGTCTTCACGTTTGCCTACACCTTCAGTGGCCATGACAGTCACCAGAACATCCGGCCTTTCAGCGCCCTGCAGTGGTTGCTGTGGCTGGTGTGCTGGCTGATCGGCGCCGGCTACGCGGTGCTGAGCTGGCGTCGTGGCGGGCAGACGCTGGGGATGCGTCCATGGCGACTGCAACTGATCGGCAATGACGGTGCGGCGCCGGGTTGGCGCGCCCTGATGACGCGCTACACGGTCGGCACCGCCTCGCTGCTGCTTGCTGGCCTGGGTTTCTGGTGGGCCTGGTTCGACCGCGACCGCCTGACCTGGCATGACCGTGCCAGCGGCACGCGCATGGTGCGGCTGCCCAAGCAGTAGGTCAGCCGCTGCGCTTCTTGAACAGGAACGCCGACACGGCCAGCATGATCACCGTCGGCAGCAGATAGGCGACGCGGTAGTCGAACTTGTACACCGTTGCCAGCTTCACGAACTGCGTCTGCAGCAGCCAGAAGCCCAGCGCGAACACGATGCCGATGAACAACCGCTTGCCCAGGCCGCCGCTGCGCAGCGTGCCGAACGCAAACGGCACCGCTGCCAGGCACAGCGCCAGCACGTTGATCGGATAGAACCACCGCCCCCAGTAGTGCTCCTCGAACTCGGAGGCATCGAGGCCATTGCGCCGGCGATACTCGATGGCCGTGTGCAGGTCCATGGCCGACAGATAGCGCGGCCGCTCGGTGCCCGCCGACAGCGCGGCAGAGTCGAGCTGCGACTCCCAGCGCTCCTGCGCCACCTGCTCGCGACGCACCGAGCGCGCATCGAAATAGGTCCGTGTCACGTCGCGCAGCAACCAGCCACCGGGGCGATGCTCGGCCGTCTTGACGAAGGCCAGTGACTTCAGCCTTCCGTCGTCGGCGAACTGGTACAGCGTGACATCGTGGAGCTCCAGCCAGCGGTCGCCATTGCGCTCGCGCTCCTGGCCGCCCACGGCGTTGAGGATGGTCTCGCCTTCGCGCGCCCACAGGCCGCTGTATTGCGCGACGACGGCGTTGCCGCTCTTGGCGGCCGACTTGAGCGCGTCGGCGCGTTGCTGCGTCCACGGCGACACGCTCTCGCCGCTGAACACCATCAGTGCGGTCAGGATCGCCAGCGCACCGGCGACGGCCAGGCCGAGACGGCGGCGCGACAGGCCCACCGCACGCAGCGCGGTCAGCTCGGATGTAGCCGCCAGCTGACCCAGCGCCATCAGCGAACCGATCACCGCCGAATACGGGAACAGGTAGTACATGCGCCGCGGCACGCTAAGCCCGATGTAGGCAAAGGCCTCGACCAGGCCGTATTTGCCCTTGCCGATGTCGCCGAACTCGCTCACCAGCGCCAGCATCACGTCGAGGCCGCCAAGCACTGCCCATGTCAGCAGCACCGTGCCGAGCACGGTCTTGCCCACATAGATGTCGTGGATCCTGGGCAGCAGCCTCATGACTTCATCCTCGCCATGGCGAACGCCTGCCTGGGCCGCCCGAGCCGGCCGTCGCTGAAGTACATCCACAGGGCCACCGCCATCACCGGCAGCACCAGCCACCACAGGCCCAGCCAAATGGCGATCTTGCCGCTTTCCAGCCAGCCCAGGCCGGCGGTCATCAGGTTCTGCCCGATCAGATAGGCCAGGAAGCCCACCAGTATCCGGCCGTAGCGCGCCTGCCGCGGCATGCTGCGGGCAAGCGGCACCGCCATCAGCGCGAACGCCAGCGCCAGCAACGGCGGCGCCAGGCGGTAGTGCAGCTGCGCCCTGGCTTCGCGGCGGTCATCGCTGAACAGCGCCAGGGTCGATTGCATTTCCGGGGCGTCGGGATCGAACTTGAGCTCGTTGGCGGGCAGCAGGATCTCGTTGCGGGCATAGCGCAACAGGCGGAAATCCTTGGCTCCGGCCCGGGCACCCTCGATCTGGAAGCCGCCGGACAGCGTCAGGTAGCGGTTGCCGCCCGAATCGACCGTCAGTTCGCCGGTGTTGGACGTGGTCACGTCGATCCGGCCCTCGCCCGCGTCGCGGTACACGAACACGCGCTGCAACTGGCTGCCATCCTTGGACATGTTGGCGACATAGATCACGCCCCGGCCGTTGGGAATGCCCACGAAGGCCCCCGGCTCCAGCCCGGCCATCAGCAGGTTGCGGTTGGCGTCGTTGATCATTTCCTTGGACAGGCGGTCCGCCCAGGGCCCCAGCCACAGGGAACAGGCCGCCACCACCAGCACCAGTGGCCCGACCACCAGCATCAGCGGCTTGAGCATGCGTCGCGGGCCCACGCCAATCGAGGCGATGACCGGCATCTCCGAGTCCCGGTAGAGCCGGCCCACCCCCATCATCAGGCCCAGCATCAGGGCCAGGGGCAGGATCAGCGGCAGCCACTTGATCAGCACCAGGCCCAGCTGGGCCAGCATCAGGCCGGCCGGAACCCGACCCCGGGCGATGTCCTGGAGCACGTCGGTGAAGGCGCCGCCGACCGTGACGATCAGCAGCACCACCAGGGTGGCGAAGATCGCCTGGGCGAACTCGCTAAGCAGATAACGGTCAAGCTTGAGCATCGATTCAGGGTTCGCGACGGCTTGAACTGGGGAGATGATCTTAAGTTGATCTAAAATCGGCGGATTCGTCCGAGGGCGTGAGGTGGCTGCGCGAAGCGCGGCCGGGGACATTGCACCCCCTCACAGCCGCTCGATTGTACGGAACTTGGTGGAACGTCTGCCCACGTTTCTGGCCCGGCTCCATTTTTGACTGCTCTGGGAATCTGTTGGATGGCCCTCGAATTCGACCTGAACCGCGACGCGCCTGCCGCCGCTCACACTGACTGCATCGTTGTCGGCGCCTTTGCCGACAACAGCCTCACACCGGCCGCAAAGGCCCTGGACGAGGCCAGCGGCGGCCGCCTGAGCGCCCTGCTCGAACGCGGCGACGCCAGCGGCAAGACCGGCAAGACCGCGCTGCTGCACGACCTTGCGGGTGTCAGCGCGCCGCGCGTGCTGGTGATCGGCCTGGGCGACGCCGGCAAGTTCGGCGTGCCGCAGTACCTCAAGGCGGTCGGCGATGCCGCCCGCGCGCTGCGCAACGGCCCGGTGGCCAACGCGTTGTTCACCCTGTCGGAAGTGCCGGTCGCCGGCCGCGACACGGCCTGGGCGATCCGCCAGGCGGCGATTGCCGCCGACCACGCCTGCTACCGCTATACCGCCACGCTCGGCACCAGCAAGAAGAAGGAAGAGCCGGGCCTGCGCAAGTTCTCGATCGTCGGCAGCGATGCAGTCGCGCTGGCGCAGGGCCAGGCCATCGCCGCCGGCGTGCAGTTCTCGCGCGAGCTGGGCAACCTGCCGCCGAACGTCTGCAACCCCGCCTACCTGGCGCAGCAGGCGCAGGAATTCGCCGGCCGCTTCGACACCACCTCGTGCGACGTGCTCGACGTGGCGCAGATGACCGAACTGGGCATGGGCTCGCTGCTCGCCGTCGGCCGCGGCTCGGCCAACCCGCCCAAGCTCATCGTCCTCAAGTACAGCAACGGCGGCGACGCCAAACCCTATGTGCTGGTCGGCAAGGGCATCACCTTCGACACCGGCGGCATCAACCTCAAGACCCAGGGCGGGATCGAGGAGATGAAGTACGACATGTGCGGTGGCGCCACCGTCATGGGCACCTTCGTTGCAGCCGTCGGTATGCAGCTGCCGGTCAACCTGGTGGTGATCGTGCCGGCAGTGGAGAACATGCCCGACGCCGATGCCTACCGTCCGTCCGACGTGCTGACCAGCATGTCCGGCAAGACGATTGAAGTGGGCAACACCGACGCCGAAGGCCGACTGATCCTGTGCGACGCGCTGACCTATGCGCAGCGTTTCGAGCCGCAGGCGCTGGTGGATGTGGCCACGCTCACCGGTGCCTGCATGGTCGCCCTGGGCAAGTTCGCCTCGGGCCTGATGAGCAAGCACGACGACCTCGCCGCCGAACTGCTCGATGCCGGCGAGAACGTGTTCGACCGCGCCTGGCGCCTGCCGCTGTGGGACGAGTACCAGACCCTGCTGGAGTCAAGCTTCGCCGACGTCTACAACATCGGTGGCCGCTGGGCCGGCGCGATCACCGCCGGCTGCTTCCTCGGCCGCTTCACCGAAGGCCAGCGCTGGGCACACCTGGACATCGCCGGCAGCGCATCGGACGAAGGCAAGCGCGGCATGGCCACCGGTCGTCCGGTCGGCCTGCTGAGCCAGTGGCTGCTGGACCGGGCGGCCTGAGCGCGTGGCGCGCGCGGACTTTTACCTGATCCAGAAGGAGCGGTTCCGCGAGGAGCCGCTGCTGCTGGTGTGCGAGCTCGCGCGCAAGGCGCATGACGCCAACCTGTGGACGCTGGTGCTGGTGCGCGACGACGAGCAGGCCGAGCGCCTGGACGAGTTGCTGTGGGAGTTCGACGAGAACGCCTACATCCCGCACCAGGTCGCCGGCGACGACGAGGACGAACTGGCGCCGGTGTTGATCGCCACGCCCGATTCGGACACGCCGTTGCGGCCGGTGGTGATCAACCTGCGCGACGAGCCGGTGGCGGGCAGCTTCGAGCGCGTGCTCGAAGTGGTTCCGGCCGACGACTCCGCGCGCGGTCCACTGCGCGAGCGCTGGAAGCAGTACCAGGCGCGCGGGCTGGAGTTGAAGAAGCACGACATGTAACCGCGCTCTGTCATCCCGGCAAAAGTCGGGACCCGTTTTGACGCTGGCCCTGTCGCCATCGTCACCAGCAACAGCAAGGTGGATCCTGGCTTTCGCCGGGATGACGCCAATCAAACGATACGAAGATGACCGACACCCTCGCCTCCAGCTACGACCCCAAGCAGTTCGAAACCCGCCTGTACGAAGCGTGGGAGCGCAGCGGCGTGTTCAAGCCCAGTGGCAAGGGCGAGCCCTACACGATCCTGCTGCCGCCGCCGAACGTCACCGGTACGCTGCACATGGGCCACGCGTTCCAGCACACGCTGCAGGACGCGCTGATCCGCTACCACCGCATGCGCGGCTACGACACGCTGTGGCAGATGGGCACCGACCACGCCGGCATCGCCACCGAGATGGTGGTGGCGCGCAACCTCGGCCGTGAAGGCCTGACCCGCGACGACCTCGGCCGCGACGGTTTCATCGAGAAGGTGTGGGAGTGGAAGCAGCAGTCCGGCGACACCATCGAGCGGCAGATGCGCCGCCTTGGCACGTCGGGCGACTGGTCGCGCAGCGTCTTCACGATGGACCCGATGGCCGCGCAGGCGGTGATCGAGGCGTTCGTGCGCCTGCATGACGACGGCCTTATCTACCGCGGCCAGCGCCTGGTCAACTGGGACCCGGTGCTGAAGACGGCGATCTCCGACCTGGAAGTCGTGAACGAGGAAGAAGACGGCTTCATGTGGTCGATCAGCTACCCGCTGAGCGATGGCAGCGGCGAGCTGGTCGTGGCGACCACGCGTCCTGAAACGATGCTCGGCGACGTCGCGGTGATGGTGCATCCGCAGGATGAGCGCTACACGCATCTGATCGGCAAGACCGTCACGCTGCCGTTGAGCGACCGCGAGATCCCGATCATCGCCGACGATTACGTCGACCGCGAGTTCGGCACCGGCGTGGTCAAGGTCACGCCCGCGCACGATTTCAATGACTACGCGGTCGGCCAGCGCCATGGCCTGCCGCTGATCAACATCTTCACGCACGTCGCGGCCGTCAATGGCAACGCGCCGGAGAAGTACCGCGGCCTCGACCGCTACGAGGCACGCAAGGTCGTGCTCGCCGACCTGGAAGATGCCGGCCGACTGGTGGAGACCAAGCCGCACAAGCTGCAGGTGCCGCGCGGCGACCGCACCGGCCAGGTGATCGAGCCGTACCTGACCGACCAGTGGTTCGTGAAGATGGACGGTCTGGCCGCGCGCGGTCTCGAGCTCGTGGAGCAGGGCGACGTCAAGCTCGTCCCCGGCAACTGGATCAACACCTACCGCCACTGGATGGAGAACATCCAGGACTGGTGCATCAGCCGCCAGCTGTGGTGGGGTCACCGCATCCCGGCGTGGTACGACGACGAAGGCAACATCTTCGTCGGCCGCAACGAGGCCGAGGTGCGCGAGCGCCACTCGCTGGGCTTCGAGGTCAACCTGTCGCAGGACAGCGACGTGCTGGAAACCTGGTTCTCCTCGCAGCTGTGGCCATTCAGCACGATGGGTTGGCCGGACGAACAGGCGATGGCCGAGCGCGGCTTCGACCGCTATGTGCCGTCAAGCGTGCTGGTCACCGGCTTCGACATCATCTTCTTCTGGGTCGCGCGCATGATCATGGCGACCGACCACTTCACCGGTCGCGTGCCCTTCAAGGACGTCTACATCACCGGCCTGATCCGCGATGCGCACGGCCAGAAGATGTCCAAGTCGAAGGGCAATGTCCTCGACCCGCTGGACCTGATCGACGGCATCTCGCTGGAAGACCTGCTGGCCAAGCGTACCGACGGCCTGATGCAGCCGAAAATGGCGGAGAAGATCGAGAAGGCCACGCGCAAGGAATTCCCGGACGGCATCCCGGCGTTCGGCGCCGACGCCCTGCGCTTCACCATCGCCGCGCTTGCCACCCACGGCCGTGACATCAAGTTCGATCTGGGCCGCGCCGAAGGCTACAAGAACTTCTGCAACAAGCTGTGGAACGCCACGCGCTTCGTGCTGATGAACACCGAGGGCGCCAGCTTCACCGGCGTGCCGCAGCCAAAGACCGACCCGGAGCGCTGGATCCTCTCGCGCCTGGCCAAGGTGTCCGCCGAGGCCGAGACGCACTTCGCCAGCTACCGCTTCGACCTGCTCGCGCAGGCGTTGTACGAGTTCGCCTGGAACGAGTTCTGCGACTGGTTCGTCGAACTCGCCAAGCCGGCGCTGCAGGGCGATGACGCCGCGGCGGCCGACAGCACCCGCCACACGCTGCTGTTCGTGCTCGAGCGCCTGCTGTCGCTGCTGCACCCGCTGGTGCCGTTCGTGAGCGAGGAGCTGTGGCAGCAGGTCGGGCCGAAGCTCGGCCTGGCCGACACGACCATCATGCTGCGGCCCTACCCGCAGGCTTCGGATTTCGCCGGGCACGACCATGCCGGCGCCGAGGCCGACGTCGAATGGCTCAAGGCAATGGTCAGCGCGCTGCGCAAGATCCGCAGCGAACTCAACGTGGCGCCGTCGAAGACGGTGCCGCTGCTGCTGGCCGGTTGCAGCGCGGCCGACCGCGTCCGCGTCACCCGCTTCGACTCGCAGCTGCGCTTCCTGACCCGACTGGACGCCATCGACATCCTCGACGACGCCAATGCCGCGCCTGCCGCGGCAACCACGCTGGTGGGCGAACTGAAGCTGCTGGTGCCGCTGGACGGCCTGGTCGATCTCGGTGCCGAGCGCACGCGCCTGGACAAGGAGGTCAAGCGCGTCGAAGGCGAAATCGCCAAGTGCCACAACAAGCTGGCCAGCGAAACGTTCGTGGCCAATGCACCGCCGGCCGTGGTCGAACAGGAGCGCAAGCGCCTGGCCGACTGGAACCTGCAGCGCGAGGCACTGGCTTCGCAGCGGGCCAAGCTGGGCTGACACGCCGCTCCGATTGGGTTCTTCCCGGCGACCACGCCGGGATGACCTTCAATCCGTTGCGAACACCTCGCGCGCTTCGGTGTTGACCGGCTTGCCGCTGCGGGAGCGATCTTCCAGTTCGGCGACCGTCACCGGCTTGAGTGGGCACTGTGCCAGCGCTTGCGGCGACAGGTGGATGGCGGCGCCGCGCAACTTCACGAACACCGGCTTGGCGCTCTTCCTGCCCCGGAAGGTGAAGTACACGCCCTGGTGCCAGCGCAGCACAACCGCATTGGCGCCTTTTTCACCGGCGGCCCTGCCGAGCTTGGCCATGGCGCGACCGTATTCGACGGTGGGCACGTTCGGATCCTGGGTGATCTCGCTGACATGCTCGCCAACGGTGACCTCCACCGAGCCGAGCTTGTCGTGCTCGCATCCCGGCGATTCCCAGATCACCTGCACGACCTGCTCGCCCGGCCTGGCCGTGACCGGCACCCCTTCCAGCGTGGTGACATCCCCGGCATGAAGCGGCGCAGCCAGCGCCAGTGCCATCCACAACGACCCGTACGACAGCACGCGCATGCCCTGCTCCCTGTGATGGTTACATCTCCGGCGGCAACAGCTCGATCGCCATCACCAGCGCATCCTCGCGGCCATCGCGCGCGGGGTAGTAGCGCGGCCGCCGGCCGATCTCGTTGAAACCTTCGGAATGGTAAAGCGCGATCGCGCCGGCATTGGATGGCCGCACTTCCAGAAACACGCGCTCGGCACCGCGGCCACGGGCGACATGCATCATCGCCCTCAGCAGATGACGGCCGTGGCCGCGCCCCTGTCGCGCCGGATCGATGCAGATGTTGAGCACGTGCGCCTCGCCGGCGCCAAGGCTCATCAGGAAATAGCCGACGATCTCGCCGCCCTGCTGCATCAGCCAGGCGGGGTAATCGGCGCGCAGGCAGTCGCGGAAGATGCCGACCGTCCACGGAAACTCATAGGCGCGTATCTCGACCGCATGGACGGCGTCGAGGTCGTCCTCGCGCATCGGCCGCAACGCGCCGGCGGGCGCCGTCTGGCCGGTGTCGGCGGCCAGCGCGCTCACGCCGCGCCACCCCGTCGACGCAGGGCGCGCAGGTTCGGCCACAGTGCGCGCTTGGCGGCGGCATTGCCGCGCAGCGCGGCGATGTCGGGCACCAGCACGGCCACGGCGTCATCGCCGCTGTTGCGTCCGGCGGCACGGAACACCGCCGCCATCAGGCGGTCGGGGGCCGGGGCGCGCGTGGCATTGCGCGCCTGCGGCGCACTTTCGCCTTTCAGCAGTGCCGCCGCTTCACGAAGGGATTCCTCTCGAAGCGAACGGTCACGAGGCGCGTGGGCCGGGGCATGTTCGGCCGCGGCCTCGACGGACTGGGCACCGCCCAGCGTCCACACCTGGTGGCCCATCGCCTGCAGCCACTGCTGCTGTTGCGCGGTCCACAGCTGGCTCATGTTCCCGCCTCGACCACCGCCGGACGACGCAGGCGGCGATAGACGGCGTAGCCCGGACCGGACAGCGCGTACAGGCCCCCGATCACCAGCAGCACCCGCGGCGGATCGATCGCAATGGCCACCAGCACCGCCAGCACCACGACGATTGCGAGGAACGGGACGCGGTCATGCTTCGGGCCGCCGCCCTTGAAGCTGAAATAGCGCATGCGGCTGACCATCAGCAGGCCGGCCACCACCGTCACCGCGAGCGCGACATAGCGCAACTGCTCGCCGCTGAAGCCCATGTCGTCGCAGGTCCATACGAAGCTGGCCACCAGTCCGGCCGCCGCCGGGCTGGCCAGGCCGATGAACCAGCGCTTGTCGACCTGGCCCACCTGGGAATTGAAACGGGCCAGCCGCAGGGCCGCGCAGGCGGCATAGAGGAAGGCCGCCACCCAGCCGATCTTGCCCGGAATCGGCCCGTCGAGCCGGGTCGCCGCCAGCGCCCAGTGGTACATCACCAGGGCCGGGGCCAGGCCAAAGCTCACCAGGTCCGCCAGCGAGTCGTACTGCACCCCGAACTCGCTCTGGGTATTGGTCAGGCGCGCCACCCGGCCGTCGAGGCCGTCCAGGATGCCGGCCACGAACACGGCGATGCAGGCGTCGTCGAAACGGCCCTGGGTCGCGGCGATGATCGCGTAGAAGCCGGCAAACAGGCCGCCGGTGGTGAAAAGATTCGGCAGCAGATAGATTCCGCGGCCGCGCGGCCGCGGGGTTTGTTGCAGTTCGTCCATGTTTGGAAGTGTAGCGCTTGCCTGCGCCCCGGCGCGGTGATGCAATCGGACCTTCTCCCGCTCCCACCCGCCTGGAGCCACCATGGCCCGCAAGTCCTTC
>DATDBI010000261.1:0-1679 GCA_036524915.1 Lysobacter sp.
GAGCGAATGCCAGTTTGACGTGACGCAGCTGGCCTATTCTGCGGATTGGGAATTGGTGACCGGGTCAAACCTTCAGAATCCGCTGGTAAATTCAACGGGGCGTGGAGCTCCGCAGAACGGCTGGGTGTCTGGCGGCTGTCAGATAGAGGGAAGGCCGTATAATATTGCCTACTTCAACAACAAGAAGACGTCGGTCAAGGTGCTGTTCGTGATCACGCACATGCCGCATTGTCATTCTCACGATTACAAGAGCTGCATAAAAAGCTGGAATCTTCCGCAGTTCAAAGCGGATATTCGGCGTGTGGTCGGGAAGACTGCCGATTTGAAGCGAATGAACCTTATCATGGCTGGAGACATGAACGAACTTGGCGGAAGCGACAAGGGAGCAACCTTCGATCCGATTTTTTCGGACTTCGGCCCGCTTCAGATAAGCACCAATCTCGCAACATGCTGCGCCGACAGCAATTTCTCCAATCGCTTTGACCGGCTGCTTGCAAACAACCCCGCTCGGCCGACAGCCGATATATTGACCCGCATAACGGACACCAGGGAAATAACCTATCCGCTGGATCCGAATTTTTCAGCGCGGCCCAACGAAGAACACAAGGCGATCTTCGGCGTGGTGGAGTTCGCGCCGAGGGCGAAAAAAGCTGCCTCGAAGCGATAACCAACTTCATCCTGAGAGTCTGGCTCAAACTGCGGCCAATAGGACCGACACTATAACGAACGTCGTCATGCCCGGGCTTCGTCCCGGGCATCTACGGCCTTGCTTCACTTAAGGGCACCTCGAAAAATAGCCGTTTGTTGCGACCTGTGCGAGTCTCTCTTTGACGATGAGATGATTCGGGAGTGTCGGATGGGACAACTGGGATTTTTCGACGCGGAGAAGCGGTTGGCGGCGCTGTCGGCGAAGGGCGATCCGCTTGAAGCGATCGATCGGTTGGTGCCGTGGGAGAGTTTTCGCGCCGATATTGAAGCGGTGGCGCTGACGCCCGAGGATAACAAGAAGAGCGGCGCCGGCCGGAAGCCGATCGATGCGATTGTGATGTTCCGGATGCTGGTTCTGCAAGCGCTCCACAATCTTTCGGACGAACAGGTTGAATTCCAGGTTCGCGACCGTTTGTCGTTCACGCGTTTTCTGCGGCTTGGCATCGAGGACGGCATTCCGGACGCGACGACGCTGTGGCTGTTCCGCGAGAAGCTCGCCAAGGCCGGGTTGATCGAGCAGCTGTTCGACCGCTTCGACCGGCACCTCGCCGCCAAAGGCTATATCGCGCGTGGCGGGCAGATTGTCGACGCCACCATCGTGCCGGTGCCGAAGCAGCGCAATCGCCGCGACGAGAACGAAACCGTGAAGGCGGGCCGAACGCCGGCGGCGTGGGAGAAGAAGCCAGCCAAACTGCGCCAGAAGGACCGTGATGCACGCTGGACGAAGAAGCACGGCCAGAGTTTTTTCGGATACAAGAACCACGTGAACGCGGATGCCAAGCACAAGCTGATCCGGCGCTACAAGGTGACCGATGCGGCAGTGCACGATAGCCAGCAGCTGGACGGGCTATTGAACCAGGACAACACGTCGGCGGACGTGTTCGCCGACAGCGCCTATCGCTCGGCCGAGACCGAAACGAAGCTCAAAGCCCAAGGCTACAGAAGCCGGATCCACACCCGAGCCACGCGCG